>JAKLEK010000022.1 GCA_022703115.1 Elusimicrobiota bacterium | reverse complement strand
CCGGGTGTGTAAGCATGGCAACATGTTCAGCTAACCGGTACTAATCGGCCGTGAGGCTTGGCCTTATTTTTTGATCCTATAAGAAATATAGAATCATCACAATATACTAATTCAAAGCTTGGTTATTTGATCCGCATGAAGTCAGGAGTCAGGGATCGGGAGCCGGAGAATAAGTTCTTTCTTCGCCCCGCGCTCCCCGACCTCAGACTTTGCGTTTATTGTTTCGTGCTATCTATTAGACCGGTGGTAATTCCGGAGAGGTAACACCCGTTCCCATTCCGAACACGGCAGTTAAGGGCTCCAGGGCCGATGGTACTAACACCCAACTCGGTGTTGGCAGAGTAGGTCGCTGCCGGTCTAATAGATAGCGCGAAAGGTCGGGCCGCCGAGGAGCATAGCTCCCTGTGCGGCACGGTCAAAGGCTGGTCGCGCATGAATTTTCGATCATTTAACGCTCGCTCTTATGAAACTCTCCAAGACAGATAAAGTGCAGCTCTCCAAGAAGCTGGGGGACGAGTTCAAGCAGAAGGACGTCTTTTTCGCTTCTTTCCAGGGTCTTAAGTTCAAGGAGATCAACACCCTGAAGGAGAACCTGCGTCCCGCCAAGTCGCGTTTTAACGTCGTTCGAAATACGATAGTTTCACATGCGATCACCAACGCCGCTCTGCAGGCCGGTGACGCTTCCGTGGCCAAGGGCCCTACGGCCGTCGTGACCATGGAGAATTCCGACGATATAGCAAAAGCGGCCAAGGCGCTTCTGGCGTTCGCAAAAGAGAATCCGGCCCTGAAAATAAAGGGCGGGTTCACTTCCAGCCGCTGGCTTACCCCCAAGGACCTTGAAAAGCTTTCTAAGATAGGCTCCAAACCCGAACTGATCGCGCAACTGGCCGGAGTGCTTTATTCCAACCTCGCGCAGATCCGCTGGGTCCTGGAGGCTCCTACTGCCAAGCTCGCTTACGCCGTTGAGGCCGTGCGGGCGAACGCCGCCAAGAAGGCGTAGCCTTCACCGCGGCGCGGCCATGGGCCGGAAGGCTCAAGAGTCTAAGACCGCCTGAGCGCAGTTCCCGGACGCGGTCATTGTAAATTTGTAAAAATCCTGGTAGTCCCCGTGGCAGGGGGTAAACTTCCGTTCTTTTCGGGGACGGAGGGCTATTAAGACATAAAAGGAGACATCAAAATGGCAGAAAAACTCAATAAAGACCAGATCGTAGAGGCTATTTCCACCCTGACGGTCATGGAACTGTCGGATCTCGTGAAAGGCATCGAGGAGAAGTTCGGCGTTAAAGCCGCTCCCGCCATGGGCGTGGCCGTAGCCGCCGCTCCCGCCGCCGGCGGAGCTTCCGCCGCGGCCGCCTCCGAAGAGCAGACCGAATTTACCGTGACGCTGAAATCGGTTACCGATCCCGCCAAGAAGATCGGCGTTATCAAGATCGTGAGGGAACTCACCGGTCTCGGACTGAAAGAGTCCAAGGACCTGGTTGAAGGCGCTCCCAAGACCGTGAAAGAGAACGTCGATAAGAAGACCGCGGAAGAGATGCAGAAAAAGCTCACCGAGGCCGGCGGCGTGGTCGAGTTGAAGTAATCCTTAGACACAAAGTCTGACCGAAGGCGCGTCGTCCCGGGCGAGGATCGCCCGGGTGGCGCGGCCGGAGACACGGCACATACAGGGTTTAACCGCGCTGTTGTGTCGTGTCGTGGTCTACCGGGAACTGCGATTACAGTCTATACATGTCATAACGTCGGGAACGAAGGGGCCTGCTCCGCGGCAAGCGCGGGGAGGGTTCCGTCTTGGTCAATTGAACTTTGACCTATAGCGCGTACAGTACCTGAGCGGTCGCACAGCCTGCCAAAAGAGGTGACGATGAAACAGCTTAACTTCTCCAGGATACCGCAGATTCTCGAGGTGCCGGACCTTCTTGACATGCAGAGGCAGTCTTTCGAATGGTTCCTGCAGCTGGACACGAAGCCGGAAGCCAGGAAGATACAGGGACTGCAGGCCGCTTTCGTGGACGTGTTCCCCATAGAGTCGGCCGACGGCTCCATGGTGCTGGATTTCCTGAAGTTCGAGCTGGGAGCTCCCAAGTACCTGAATCCAGAAGAGGCCCTTACCAGGGGCGGGACCTATGCCGCGCCTTTAAAGGCCTATCTCAGCCTGAGCCTGAAGCAGGACAGCGGCAGGCTCAAGCACATGATCGACCAGGACGTTACCCTCTGCGACCTGCCGCTCATGACCGATACCGGCTCTTTCATTTTCAACGGAGCGGAGCGGATAGTGGTCAGCCAGCTGCACCGCTCTCCCGGCATAATTTTCGAGGACGACGACGAGGAAAAACAGTCGGTCCTCGGCAAGCCTCTCTTCTTCGCCCGGATAATCCCGTACCGCGGCGCCTGGGTCGAGTTCGAGTTCGACCTCGATAACGTTCTTTGGGTCAGGCTGGACCGCAAGAAGAAGATACTTGTGACCACTTTCCTGAAGGCCGCCGGCATCGAGACCAACTCCGAGATCCTGCAGATCTTCTACGACCAGACGGAGGTGCCGGTCAGCGCCGATAACTCCCAGAACATCGTCGGACATTACGCCATAGAGGACATAGTGGACACGAAGACCGGAGAGGTGCTCTGGAACCTGGAGGAAAGGGCCGCGCAGCCGCTTGACGAAAAGACGGTCAAGCTGATGATCGAGCGCAAGATCCAGAAGGTGCGTCTGATAAAGGGCAGCCCTAAAGAGGACAATCCGGGCATTATACTGGCCCTGGAGGGAAAGAACCAGCCGAAGAACGCTTCGGACGCGCGCTACGAGATATACAAGAAAATGCGCGGGCAGGATTTCATAGTAAAGGAACAGGCAGAGGAATATCTCGACAATATCCTTTTCAAGAGCCTGCGCCGTTATGATTTCTCGATAGTCGGCCGATATAAGGCCGCCCGGAAACTGACTCCGCTCTACGAGGACCTGGCCAGACAGCACAAGAAGTTCAAGGTGCCGGCCGAGAACAAGCGGAACATCTGCATCGAGGACGTCATAGTCACCGTGAAATACCTGATGGCGCTGAACTCCGCCGCGCCTTCTTTCGACTATAACGGCCACAAGTTCGAGTATAAGGTCGACGACATCGACCACCTCGGCAACCGCCGCGTGCGTTCGATAGGCGAACTGCTGGAGAACCAGATCCGGGTGGCGCTGGTCCAGATCTCCAGGCACGTGCGCGACCGGATGAACAAAGAGGATAAGACCATAACCCCTCGCACCCTGGTCAACGCCGCGCCGGTCGTGGCCATAATGAGGAAGTTCTTCGGCACTTCCCAGCTGTCCCAGTTCATGGACCAGATCAATCCGCTCGCCGAGCTGACCCATAAGCGCCGTCTTTCGGCGCTCGGCCCCGGCGGACTCAACCGCAAGCGCGCCGGCTTCGAAGTCCGCGACGTGCATTACACCCATTACGGCCGGGTCTGTCCGATCGAAACGCCCGAAGGCCCGAACATCGGCCTCATAGTCTCGCTCGCCGCCTACGCCAAGGTGAACCAGTACGGCCTCATTGAAACCCCGTACCGGAAGGTCTCTAACGGGAAAATAACCGAGGAAGCGGAGTATCTGACCGCGTTCCGCGAGGACGATATCTTCGTCGCTCAGGCCAATTCCCAGGTGGACGACAAACGCCTGTCATCGGACCAGGTCTACGGCAGGATCAAGGACGATTACGTCTTTGTGGACGCTTCCGACGTCAGATATATGGACGTCTCTCCCATGCAGGTGGTCTCCATCTCCGCCGCGTGCGTGCCCTTCCTTGAGCACGACGACGCGAACCGCGCTCTGATGGGCTCCAACATGATGCGCCAGGCCGTCCCTCTGCTGGTGACCGAGCCCCCGCTGGTCTGCACCGGCGTGGAACCGGCCATCGCGAAGGACTCCCGCGCCTGCGTCACCGCCCGTTCCTCCGGAAAGGTGCTGTATTCCTCCGGGGAAATGATAGCGATACGGCCGGATAACTCAAAGGACCCGGAGATCTACCGGCTGATAAAGTACAGAAGGTCAAACCAGGACACCTGCGTCAACCAGTCGCCGACGGTCAGGAGCGGAGACTACGTTAAGAAAGGCGATGTGATCGCCGACGGCCCGGCCACCGCCTCCGGCCAGCTCGCCCTGGGCAAGAACCTGCTGGTGGCTTTCATGAGCTGGGAAGGCTTCAACTACGAGGACGCGATCCTCGTTTCCGAACGGCTGGTTGAGAACGACGCGCTGACCTCGGTCTTCATAGAGGAGTTCGAGGTGGAGGCGCGCGACACCAAGCTCGGTCCGGAAGAGATCACCCGCGATATTCCCAATGTCGGTTCTGACGCGCTGGAGCATATAGACTCAGAAGGCGTCGTGGTCCCGGCCACCATGGTCCGTCCCGGAGACATCCTGGTGTGCAAGGTGTCCCCCAAGGGCGAACAGCAGCTTTCCCCCGAGGAAAGGCTTCTGAAGGTGATCTTCGGCAAGAAGGCCGAGGATGTGACGGATACCTCTCTCCGCGTGCCGCCGGGCGTTAACGGAAAGATCATGGGGACCCGCGTTTTCGTCCGCCGCGAGAAACTCTCCAAACCGGAGGAGAAGCGGCGCCTTGACGAACTGAACGAGGAGATGAAAGAGAACCTCGAAGCCCTCAAAAATTACCGTAAAGAGGCCGTCAAGGACGATCAGAAGTCCTCGGATGTGGAAGAGTTCTACAAGCTGATGGAGAAGAAGGTAAAGGACCGCTACGCCCGGGAAAAGGAACTGCTCAAGACCACCGGCGAGCTGCCCGTGACGGTCAACAAGGTCGTCAAGGTGTACGTGGCCCTGAAGAGAAGGCTGCGCGTCGGCGATAAGCTTTCCGGCCGCCACGGAAACAAGGGCGTGGTCGCCCGCATAATGCCCAAGGAGGACATGCCGCACCTGCCGGACGGAACGCCGGTGGACATGGTGCTGTCCCCGCTGGGCGTCCCCTCGCGCATGAACATCGGGCAGATACTCGAGACCATGCTGGGCTGGGCCGGCAAGCAGCTGGATACGCAGATGATCTGCCCGGTATTCGACGGCGCCATCGAGGATAATCCGAATTACTGGACGTACTGGGAGGAGAAGCGAAAGAAGAAGCGCAGCGAGGTCACGGTGGACGACATCGTGAAGGATTTCGCCGCGCATCCGAACGCGGAAAAGCCGGGCGTCATCCAGATGATCCAGCTGGCCAAGGAGCATCTGAAGAAGCAGGGCGTGCCGGAGGAGTATCTCCCGGACGATTATTGCCGCATAAATCTTTACGACGGCCGGACCGGCGAAAAGTTCCACGAGAAGGTCACGATCGGCTACATGTATATCCTGAAGCTGATCCACCTCGTGGAGGACAAGGTGCACGCCCGTTCTACCGGACCTTACTCCCTGATAACCAGGCAGCCTCTGGGCGGAAAGGCCCTCTTCGGCGGCCAGCGCTTCGGAGAGATGGAGGTCTGGGCGCTGGAAGGCTACGGCGCGGCATACGCCCTGCAGGAGATGCTTACCGTCAAATCCGACGACTTCTCCGGCAGGACCAAGATGTACGAGGCCATCATAAAAGGCGACTTCCCTCCCCAGCCGGGGGTGCCGGAGTCGTTCAAGGTGCTGGTGAAAGAACTGCAGGCCCTCGCTCTCGACGTGGACCTCTTCAAGGCCGAAGAGGAAACGGCGCGCGCCGAAAGCGCCAAGGAAAAAGCGAAGAAGAAGACCGCCGCGAAGGTCTGAGAACGAAGGGGAGCGTAGGACATCAGGAACGGCGGGCGGGGCCAACGTGCCCCTGCCCGCCGGGTGAGAACGACGGAGCCCGGCGCGCGGGACGGAGAAAAACACTATGGACGGAATAACCTCTGAAGCCAGGAATTTTTTCGGTCTGCCCAAGACCTCCAAGAAGCGCAAAGAGATCAACTACGACGATTTCGACGGGATGAAGATCGGCATCGCCAGCCCGCAGAAAATAAAGACCTGGTCGTTCGGAGAGGTGAAGAAGCCGGAGACCATCAACTACCGCACCCTCAAGCCCGAACGGGACGGTCTTCTCTGCGAGCGCATTTTCGGCCCTTCCAAAGATTACGAATGCGCCTGCGGCAAATACCGCTGGGTCAAGTTCAAAGGCGTGGTCTGCGACCGCTGCGGCGTGGAAGTCACCGAGGCGAAGGTCCGCCGCGAGCGCATGGGGCATATCGACCTGGCCGCCCCCGTGGCGCATATCTGGTTCCTGAGGAAGAGCCCTTCCCGCATCGGCATAATACTGGACATGAAGCCTTCCGACCTGGAGAAGGTCGTCTATTACGCCGCCTACGTCGTCCTGGAGGATACGAAGGACCCCGTCACCGGCCGCGTGGAGCACAGCGTCGGGGACGTGCTGACGGAGTCGCAGCTTAACGAGGTCAGGAAAAAATTCTCGAAGATAAAGGTGGGGATCGGCGCGGCCGCCATCAAGGAACTGCTGGAAAGGATAGATCTCAAGAAAGAGATCGAGGGCATTCAGACGGAGCTCGCCAACGCGAAGGCCGACATGGACCGCTCCAAGCTGATCAAACGGCTTAAGATACTGGAAGGTTTCCTGGCCAGCGGCAACCGCCCGGAATGGATGATAATGACCATACTTCCGGTCCTGCCGCCGGACCTGCGCCCACTGGTGCCTCTGGAAGGCGGGCGTTTCGCCACCTCCGACCTTAACGACCTTTACAGAAGGATAATCAACCGCAACAACCGTCTGAAGCATATCGAGGCCCTCAGGGCCCCGCAGGTGATGATCTATAACGAGAAACGCCTGCTGCAGGAGGCCGTGGACGCGCTGATCGAGAACGGCGCCCGCGGCAAGGTGGTGCTCGGGGCGGCCAACAGGCCCCTCAAATCCATCTCCGACATACTTAAAGGCAAGCAGGGGCGTTTCCGCCAGAACCTGCTTGGCAAACGCGTCGACTATTCCGGCCGTTCGGTGATCGTGGTCGGACCGAACCTCAAGCTCAACCAGTGCGGGCTTCCCAAGGAAATGGCGCTTGAATTGTTCAAACCTTTCGTGCTCGCGGAACTGATCAAACGCGATAATATCACGCTTAAGGTCGCCAAGAAGAAGATGGAGCACGCGGATAACGAGATCTGGGATATCCTGGAGAGGGTCACCAAAAAGCACCCTGTCATGCTCAACCGCGCGCCCACTCTGCACCGGCTCGGCATACAGGCTTTCGAACCTGTGCTCATCGAAGGTCTGGCCATACAGCTCCATCCGCTGACCTGCGCGGCCTTCAACGCCGACTTCGACGGCGACCAGATGGCCGTCCATGTTCCCATCTCGCAGGAGGCCCAGATGGAGGCCCGCATGCTGATGATGGCCACGAACAACATCCTGACCCCGGCTTCGGGCCGTCCGATAGCCAACCCCTCTCACGATATGGTGCTCGGAGTCAACTATCTCACCAAGGTCAAGATCGGCGAGAAAGGCACCGGCATGTGTTTCGGTGACAAGGAAGAAGCGCTGACCGCTTATCAGTACGGCAAGGTCGATCTGCACGCGATAATACAGGTGCGCGGCATAACTTCGATGGACCGGCTGGACCTGGAGAAGCTGCAGGACAAGGCCTTCCGCGAGAAGAGCGAGCGGAGCAACGAATTCACGACCGTAGGCCGCATTATCTTCCTGGATAACCTGCCGCGCAACGTGGATTCCAAGAAATACAACAAGGTCATAGGCAAGAAGGACCTGTCGCAGCTGGTGTACGAGTCCTATAAGAACCCGGAAATAGGGCATCACGAGACGGTTATGCTCCTGGACCGGCTCATGAACCTGGGTTTCCATTACGCCACCGTCTCCGGGCTCAGCATCTCCCTGTCCGACATGTCCATACCGGTGAAAAAATCCGAGCGCATAGCCAAGGCCCAGAAACAGGTCCGCGAGATCGAGGGCCAGGCCAAGGACGGTATAATAACCGAGAACGAGCGCTATAACAGGATCATCGATATCTGGACCCACCTCGGGGACAAGGTGGCCGACGAGATGTTCGAGGAGATGCAGAAACAGGAGAACAAGCCTTACAAGGCCGAGGAGCCTCGTTTCAACGCGATCTTCATGATGGCCGATTCCGGCGCCCGCGGTTCCCGCCAGCAGGTCAAGCAGCTGGCCGGCATGCGCGGTCTTATGGCCAAGCCCCAGAAGAAGCTTACCGGCGGCGTCGGCGAGATCATCGAGAACCCCATTCTGTCCAACTTCCGGGAAGGTCTGACCGTGCTTGAATACTTCATATCCACGCACGGCGGCCGCAAAGGTCTTTCCGATACCGCGCTGAAGACCGCCGACGCCGGCTATCTGACGCGCAGGCTGGTAGACGTCGCCCATAACGTGGTCATAACCGAGGACGACTGCGGCACGATCAACGGCGTCGAGGTCAAGGACCTCAGGAGCGGCGACGAGGTCATAGAGTCCAAGGCCGAGCGTATCGAAGGCCGCACCGCGCTGGAGGACCTGAAGGTCCCCGACGCGGAGGGGAAGCCCTGCACGCTCGTCAAGCGCAATGAGCTCATTTCCCCGGAGGCGGCCAGGATACTGGAAAAGACCAGGGAGAAGGAAGAGGGCGTTTACGTCCGCTCCGTCCTGACATGCGAATCCGACGTGGGGATCTGCGCCAAGTGTTACGGCCTGAACCTGGCCACCGGCAACAAGGTGGAGGTGGGAGAGGCCGTCGGCATCATCGCGGCGCAGTCGATCGGCGAACCCGGCACCCAGCTGACCCTGCGCACTTTCCACATCGGCGGTACCGCTTCTCGCGTTCTGGAGAAATCCGAGGCGAAGGCCAAGGCCGACGGTAAACTGACCTACAAGGAACTGCGCACCATAAAGAACCGCGCTGGAGAGAACATCTGCGTTTCCCGCGGCGCGGCCATGATAATCAAGCACACCGGCGGAAAGACCTTCGAGGAGTTCAAGGTGAGCTACGGCGCCAAGATCATCGCCGCCGACAACAGCACGGTCCGCGCCGGCGACAGGATCGCCGAGTGGGACCCGCATACCGTGCCTCTCATCGCCGAACACGGCGGCAAGGCGAAATACCTGGACATCAAGGAAGGCGTCACCCTGCACGAGGAGCGCAACAAGGTCACCGGCATAATAGAACGCAAGATCATCGAGCATCGCGGCACCAAGCGCAATCCGCGCATAGTGCTGGAGAAAGGCGGGAAGACCGCCGGCTCGCATACTCTGCCCACCAACACTATAATCATGGTGGAGCAGGACGAAGAGGTCCTGCCCGGCGACATCATCGGGAAGATCCATCGCGATATAACCAAGACCAAGGACATAACCGGCGGTCTGCCGCGGGTGGCGGAACTGTTCGAGATCCGCAGGCCCAAGAACGCCGCGATCATCACCAAGGTGGACGGCATAGTTTCGCTCGGCACCAACGCCAAGGGGCTGGTCGAGGTCTCCGTTAAGAACCAGGAGACCGGCCAGGTCGAAGCTTACGCGATACCGTACGGCAAGCATCTGGTCGTCTATGAAGGCGATCCGGTGGCGGCCGGCGAGGCCCTGACCGACGGGGCCGTGGATATGCACGATCTGCTGGCCGTGAAAGGCATCAAGGAAGTTCAGAACTACATCGTGGACGCCATACAGGAGGTCTACCGGCTGCAGGGCGTCAATATCAACGACAAGTACATCGAGATCATCGTGCGGCAGATGCTGTCGAACATAAAGATAACCGAGCCCGGCGGCACCTCCTTCCTGAAAGGCGAGATAGTGCATAAGGTCGCTTTCAAGGCGGAGAACCAGCGCGCGGCCGACACCGGTCACGCGCCGGCTCAGGGCGAGCCGGTGCTTCTGGGTATTTCCAAGGCCTCTCTGGCTTCCGAGTCCTTCATTTCGGCGGCCAGCTTCCAGGAGACCACGCGCGTTCTTACGGACGCGGCGACCACCAACAAGGTGGACTGTTTAAAAGGTCTCAAGGAAAATGTTATAATAGGACACTTAGTGCCCGCCGGCAGCGGATTCGCCCGGCGCAAGCTTTTCGAGGAGAACAAGAACAAGGAGGAGCAGCTGTCAGCCAAATAGCGAACGGCCGAACGGTGAAAAAAGAGAGCGGCATGCCGGTGAATCGCAGCGCGTGATGCCGTAATTTCGATACTTCGCTGTTTGCTGAGCACTGTGTCCGCTATCGCTCGCCACAGAATATGTCTACCATAAACCAGCTCATACGTAAGGGACGGCAGACCTTGAAGAAGGTCTCCAAAGCGCCGGCGCTCGTGTCCTGTCCGCAGAGGCGGGGCGTCTGCACCAGGGTGTACACCACTACCCCTAAGAAACCCAATTCCGCGCTCAGGAAGGTGGCCAAGGTGAAACTGACCTCCAAACATGAGGTCATCGCCTACATCCCCGGAGTGGGACACAACCTTCAGGAACACTCCATAGTGCTCGTGAGGGGCGGCAGGGTTAAGGACCTGCCCGGCTGCCGCTACCACATCATACGCGGTTCTCTGGACGCTTCCGGAGTGGAAGGCCGCAAGCAGGGCCGGTCCCTTTACGGGGCGAAGCGGCCCAAGGCCGGAAAGGCGGAGCCGAAGAAATAGTCGGACAGCCGATTAGCGAAAGAGCTGTAGATCTGCAGTAAACATGGGATTGGAGCTGATAATATGCCTAGAAAAGGTTTGAGACCCAGGGACAGAAGGCCGTTGCCGCCGCCGGATTTCAGGTATAATTCGGTGCTCGTGGCCCGGTTCGTCAATAAGATAAATTTCCAGGGCAAAAGGCTGGCCGCGGAGCGCATCCTTTACGGCGCGCTGGACATAATCAAGGAAAAGACCAAGGAAGATCCGCTCGCGGTCTTCACCAAGGCCATCGAGAACGTGCGTCCTCTGGTGGAGGTAAAGGCCCGCCGGGTGGGCGGAGCGAACTACCAGGTGCCGATCGAGGTCAAGCCGGCCCGCGGTTCCTCGCTGGCGATGCGCTGGATACTCGGCGCGGCCCGCGACCGCAAGGGCGCTCACATGGAAGAGCATCTGGCCGAGGAACTGATACTGGCCTTCAAGAAGGAAGGGTCCGCTTTCAAGAAGAGGGAAGACGCCCACAGGATGGCGGAAGCGAACCGCGCGTTCGCGCATTATCGCTGGTAGCTGGTGGCTGATAGCCATTAGCTTATAGCTAATAGCCGGCAGGAATATTTGGAGCGACTCTCTTATGGCTGAATTCGACTTGTCAAAAGTAAGGAACACCGGAATCATCGCCCACATAGACGCGGGAAAAACGACGACCACCGAGCGTATCCTTTACTATACCGGTAAATCGCATAAGATCGGCGAGGTCCACGACGGGAATACCACCACGGACTGGATGCCGCAGGAGAGGGAGCGCGGCATAACCATCACCGCGGCGGCCATCTCCACCCAGTGGAACGGTTATACGGTCAATATCATCGACACCCCGGGCCATGTCGACTTCACGGCCGAGGTGGAGCGGTCCCTGCGCGTGCTTGACGGCGCCGTGACGGTGTTCGACGGCGTGCAGGGCGTGGAGCCCCAGTCCGAAACGGTCTGGCGTCAGGCCGACCGTTACAAGGTGCCCCGCGTCGCCTACGTGAACAAAATGGACCGCATCGGAGCGGATTTCTACATGTCCGCCAATTCCATAGTCGAGAAGCTCGGCGCCAACGCGTCTCCCATACAGCTGCCCATCGGCGTGACCGAGACCTTCAAGGGACTTGTGGACCTGGTAAAGATGAAGGCCCTGATCTGGATCGGAGACGACCTGGGCGCGCATTTCGACGAGGTGGATATCCCGGCCGACATGGTCGAGATATCGAAGAAGTACCGCGAACAGCTCATCGAAAAGATCGCCGATTTCGACGAGAAGATCATGGAGCGGTACCTGGCCGGCGATACCAACTTCACCGAGGCCGAGATCAAGAAGGCCATACGCATCGGTACGCTGTCCAACAAGTTCTTCCCGGTGCTTTGCGGTTCCTCATATAAGAACAAGGGCGTGCAGCCGATGCTGGACGCCGTGGTGGACTTCCTGCCCTCTCCGCTGGATATCCCGGCGATAGTCGGCACCGATCCCAACACCGGCGAGGAGGCCGAGAGGCATCCCGACCCGAAAGCTCCCTTCAGCGCGCTGCTGTTCAAGATCCAGCCGGACCCATTCGTGGGCAAGCTCACGTTCTTCCGGGTCTATTCCGGCACGCTCAAGCCCGGCGACACGGTCTATTTCGCCCGCAAGAAGACCAACGAACGCATCGGACGCATACTCCGGATGCACGCCAACAAGCGCGAGGAGATAAAAGAGATAAGCGCGGGCGATATAGCGGCTACCGTGGCCATCAAGAGCGCCACGGTCGGCGAGACCATCTGCTCTCCCGAGAATCCGCTTATCCTAGAGGGCATGAACTTCCCGGAACCCGTCATTTCCATCTCGATCGAGCCCAAGTCCAAGGAAGACGAGCAGAAAATGGGCCTCGCTATGGGACGCCTCGCCGAGGAAGATCAGACCTTCCGTATAAAGACCGACGAGGAGACAGGGCAGACCATTATTTCAGGAATGGGCGAACTGCATCTGGACATCATCGTGGACCGCCTGAAGCGCGAATTCAACGTGCAGGCGAACGTAGGCCGCCCGCAGGTCGCGTACCGCGAATCCATCCGTAAAGCCGCGGAGATAGAAGGCAAATTCATCCGCCAGTCCGGCGGACGCGGGCAGTACGGCCACGTATGGCTGAAAGTGGAGCCTCAGCCCCTCAACAAGGGCTTCGAGTTCGTCGACGCCATCAAGCAGGGCCGCATCCCCAAGGAGTACATCCCCGCGGTCGAGAAAGGCTGCCGCGAGTCCATGGAAGCCGGCGTGCTGGCCGGGTTCCCGGTCGTGGACGTGAAGGTGACTCTGTTCGACGGCTCTTTCCACGACGTGGACTCTTCGGAAATAGCCTTCAAGATAGCCGGCGCCATGGCGTTCAAGGACGGCTGCCGCAAAGCGACCCCTTACCTGATGGAGCCCATCATGAAAGTGGAGGTCACCACGCCCGAGGCCAATATGGGCGACGTCATCGGGGACCTCAATTCCAGGCGCGCCAAGATCACGGAGATGGGCAGCCGTGGCAACGCGCGTTTCGTGCGCGGCACAGTGCCGCTGTCGGAGATGTTCGGGTATGCGACCATCGTAAGGTCCATTTCGCAGGGCCGCGCTTCATTCAACATGGAGCCGAGCCACTACGAAGAGGTCCCTACGAACGTCGCCAAGGCGGTTGTCGAGAAGCGTACGCAGTCCGCCGAAGCCGTTAAGTGACGGGAGCGGCCGGCGGCCGCTTCTGCGAATCCAACGAAGGAGTTGAATAAAATGGCAAAAGCAAAATTCGACCGTAAGAAGCCGCACGTGAACGTGGGAACGATCGGGCATGTGGACCACGGCAA
>JAKLEK010000219.1 GCA_022703115.1 Elusimicrobiota bacterium | reverse complement strand
CCACGGTGTGGCCGATAGCGTGCCGCGCGGCCCCGGCGCCACGCAGGACCCGCGGACCTATTGTATAATTGCGGAAGACCGCAAGCCCCGGAGCTGGATCCCGAACCCTCCGGTGCCTGATAGGGGCTACAGAAAATTTGTGCGTTGTTATTGGTTTGAGCGAAAAAGCGCTTTTCTTTTTTAACCATATGTTGTAGGATATTCTTCGGCCGGACACTATATGTGGTAGAGGAGCTTTGCGGGGGGGGCGGCCTTGGGCCAAAGGGCCTATGCGGGTTGCAGGTCTTCCGGCACTGGTGTTCCGCGTTAATGGGAGTATACTATTCTCGGTCAAGGACAACAGGTGTGATAACAACGCGAAAGCTCCTCTCCTCGCTGGCCATCCTTCTCCTGGCTTCCTCCAGCCTCTGGGCCCAGTTAAGGGTCACTTTCGTCAACGTCGGACAGGGCGACGCGGTCTTTATCGAATTCCCTAACGGCAGGACCGCGCTGATAGACGGCGGCCCTTCGGGAACCCTGATAGACGCATTCCTGAAATCCAAAGGGGTGTCTAAGATCGATTACGTAGCCCTGACGCATCCCCACAGCGACCATTACCGCGGGCTCAAGAAGGTTTTCACCAATTACCAGGTGGACCACTACTACGATACCAAGGCCGAGAACGTGGACGCGGCCGGGGACAATAATCTGCGCGAGCTTGCCGCTGTCGAACCCGGCTGCGCCACCCACTATCCCAAGCCGGGCGACGTGCTGAACTGGGACCCGAAGGTCACGGTCAAGGTGTTCAACGCCTGTTGGGAGCCGGTGCAGATGCACGAGAACGACGAGACCAACAACTGCTCGCTCGTTATACGCCTTTACTACAACGGGAACGGCATCCTCCTTACCGGCGACGCGAATTCGGAGATCGAACAGGAGCTGATGACCCATTTCAAATCCGGACTGCAGTCCAATATCCTAAAGGTGGGTCATCACGGCTCGCGCACTTCCACCGGCGCCGATTTTCTGTCGCGTGTTCGTCCCCGGTACTCTTTCATATCCGTGGGACGCAATAATAAATACGGACATCCGCACAACGAGACGCTGGATCGTCTCTCAGCTTCCGGCAGCGAGATCTACACGACCCTGTCCGGCACGCAGGTAATGACCATTCCGCCGCCGGGATACGGCGTTGAGCCGCATATAAGCGTTTTAGACTACTGGCAGGCCTGCCAGCCTCCTGACCCGTCGGAGCCGGGCGAGGGACTCAAGGACCTCGTCTCATTGCGTCAGCTGAGCGGCGCGCTGGCTCCCGGAGCCCTGACGCGCTGAAATACAGCGCCGGAGCCCGACGCCGCATCTTCCCTCACTTATGCGAATCTGGGACGTGCCCCCCGGGATACTCTGCCGCCGGCACCTTCTGGCCGAACACCGGGAGCTGCACGGTCTCTGGAATATACTGACCATACACAAAGGCCGGGGGGGATATTCCCGCCATCCTGAGACTTTGCGCTGGGTGGGAAAGCGCAAGGCGCTGTTTCTCAGGCATGAGGCGCTGGCGAAGGAATTCGCCAGGCGCGGTTACCGCCACCATACCCCGCTGGATCGGCGCCGGGCTGACGGCGCCTCGGGACAGACCCTGCTTCTGGACTCCAAGAAAAGGCAGCTGGAGCTTCTCCGGCGCAAGCCCTGCGAATGCCCGCTGGTCCGGCGTAAATAAAGAGACCGCCAGGCCGGCTTTCTGCCGTCCCTGGCGGTCCTCTTCTATGTTCGGGTTCAGGCCGTCCTGGTGCCCGCCAGCCGCCCTGCCAGTTCCGCTATGTATCTGCCCTGGAACCTGGCCCCTTCCAGCTCGTTGGCGCTCGGCATGCGCTCTCCCGAGCCGCCGGCTATGGTGGAAGCCCCGTAAGGAGAACAGCCTGTCAGTTCCGACGTACCCATCTGTCCTTTGAAGGAGTACGGCAGACCCGCTATCACCATCCCGTGATGGAGCAGCGTAGTATGGAAGGAAAGAATGGTGGATTCCTGCCCTCCGTGCTGCGTGCCTGAGGAGGTTATCACCCCGCCCACTTTGCCGACCAGGGCGCCTTTGGCCCATAGGCCGCCGGTGGAATCCAGGAACTGCCGCATCTGGCCGCACATGTTCCCGAAACGAGTGGGCGCGCCGAAAATTACGGCGTCGGCCGCCGCCAGGTCCTCCGGGGCGCATACCGGTATGTTAGCCTGGGCCTTCTTAGCCCCCGCCGCGCCCATCATCTCCAGGACATTATCGGGCAGGGTCTCCGGAACGCGCTTTATGGAGACCTCCGCGCCCTTGACCTGCGCCGCGCCTTCGGCCGCGGCCTTTATCATCGCGTGCACATGCCCGTACATGGAATAATAAACCAGCAGTATCTTCATGTTCAACCTCCCTGGCTGATCCCGACCTTATGTCCGCTAATTGAACCATATTTAGAGCCGGATTTCCGCTCGCCGCCTGGCTGCCGGGCCCTGCTCAGGCCCTGTTGCTAAAAAGCCGGCTATCTATTAGAATAGTGGTATGGGCTTCCGTGAATTAAGGAAACTGATCTGCGTCCTGGCCGCGGCGGTCTGCCTCGCCGACGTGATCCACTGTTCCCATGAAGGGGATGAGCATTGCGCGAAAGCCGGATGTTCGGCTCAGTGCTGCATGACGGCCAGGGACGCGAGCCATCCGGCGGGCATGACCGAGCCGGACCGCAGGCCCGAATACCGTCCGGCCGCGCCGGAACCCCGTGTGTCGGAACCCGCTCCCGAAGATATCTTCCATCCGCCGGCCGTCTGAGGGCCATAGGCCTTGATACGGCACGGGCATAGCCCAGGCCGTCTGAGGGCCTCTCCCAGGTTCTTTGCAGGTCATCCATAACCGTTCAACTTTCAGGAGGAACGCATGAAAGCGCGTTCGATCTTTTACGCATTGTCGCTGCTGGCCGCCGCCCGCGCGGAGCGCGCCAGCCTCGCGATCATCACCGTGGATAGTCATGTCGTGGCGGTTCGGGCGGTTGCGGCGTTACGTCAACATTGTCCGCAGGTACCGGTGATCGCGCGCGCCCGTGATCTCCAGGGCAGCTCA
>JAKLEK010000218.1 GCA_022703115.1 Elusimicrobiota bacterium | reverse complement strand
CCCTGCACCCGGGCATGGCCCGCTCAGGCTCGGCTAAGTGTCATACCCGGCAGAACCCTGAACCGGCAACCCGCCGTTTACAATTTTCTTGGGGCAGTTCTAGCCCGGAAGGCCCATACGGCACGGACCGGTTCCCGCCTTTTTTCATTGGTGTTTTTTAAACACTTGACATTTATCAAATCAAAATCCTAACATTCCCGTAGGTCTTATGGAACGCTCCGGTTAGGCCCTAGGGGCAGCCGGACGGGATGCATAACCACCAAGGCCCGGAGTTCGGCGGTTCCCGGTCCCTTACTGGACCGGGCGTGGAAAGAAGGAGGCAACACACTAATGAGAAAAGTGAAAGCATCTTGCCTGGCACTGTCGTTCCTGCTGTCGGGCGCCGGCCTGGTTTCGGCCGGGCAGCTGATAGTCACCTTCAGTCCCTCCTCCCAGAGGAGCGACAGGGCCTTCGGGATAGAGAACATCGGAGGCAAAGTCACCAGGGACCTGCGCCTTATAGAGGCGCTGGCGGTGACGGTCCCGGACGATATCAAAACCTCCGCGATCTATACGGTTCCCGGCGTGGTAAGGGTGGAGGAGGACCGCTATTCCAAGTGGATAGAAGAGGTCCAGACGCCTCTCCCCCTCTCCCATGTCAGCGATAACCTCGGCACCGCGACCGAAGTCTATGTCCCGGAAGCGTCCGCTCCGCAGCCCGCGGAAACGCGCCCGACCCCGGAAGAGAACGAGATCCCCTGGGGCATCAAACGGGTCAACGCCGCAGGAGCCTGGGGTTTCAACTCCGGTAAAGGCGTGAAAGTAGCCATCATAGACACCGGCATGGATTATACCCATCCGGACCTGGCGGCCCACTACGCCGGCGGCTACAACGCCGTCAACACCTCCGCTACGCCCCTGGACGACCACGGCCACGGCACTCACGTGGCCGGGACCATCGGAGCTTTAAGGGACGCCAAGGGAGTCGTAGGCGTGGCGCCTGAAGCGCAGCTTTACGCGGTAAAGGTGCTGGACGCCAACGGCAGCGGCGCCTACTCCAATATAATAGCCGGGATACAGTGGGCCGTTGAGAACGGGATCCAGGTCATCAACATGAGCCTGGGCGGCAAGTCAGGCACCCCGGCCCTTGCGGAAGCGATGACCGCGGCCGACAAGGCCGGCGTGACCATAGTCTGCGCCGCCGGCAACGATTCCGGCCCGGTAAACTATCCGGCCAAGTACCCGGAATCGATAGCGGTGGCGGCCTCCGATTCGGCGGACAAGATAACCTCTTTCTCGTCCCGCGGAGCGGAAATAGCCTTCATCGCTCCCGGAGCGAAGGTCTACTCGACCTATAAGGGAGGCGGTTATTCCACCCTCTCCGGCACCTCCATGGCCTCTCCCCACGTGGCCGGACTGGCCGCGCTCGCCGTAGCGAGCGGCGCCAAAACACCGGCGGAAGTGAGAGCGACTCTCAAGCGCGCAGCCTCCTCGATGGGACTCAAACCGACCGAAGAGGGCGCCGGCATGATCGACGCCGCCCGGATCGGAGCGCTGATGGCGGCCGGAGAGAACGGATCCAGTTCGCTGTAATAAGCACGCGCATTAAAGAAAGAGCCCCGCGGACGGATCCGCGGGGCTCTTTCTTTCACCTGAAAAGCCCGGTCGGGCTTTTCCCGTTACCAGCCGTAGCCGTCGCCGGTAAGCTGCCCGACCCTTTCCTCCACTATCCTGGCCTTGTTGGCCTTCCTGTTGGCGATATTCTTCCTGAGCCTGGCCAGGTCCTTTTCCATCCTGAGCAGCTTTGCCTCCTGGAGCTTAAGCCGGATATCGAAAAGCTGGGCGACCTTTTCGCCAAGCTCCTTCTTTATCTTATCCCGGTCCCCGTCCGGAGCCTTATCGTACCTGCGCGCCAGCTCGTTCGTTCCGTATTCCAGCGAAAAGGCCCGGACCGCGTCCTTTTCCATGTTCTCGTCCTTTTCCATGCGGGCGGCCATCGCCAGCCTGCCGGGATTGCGCATGACCACCCTGTATTTTTCCGGCGATGTCCGCCGCAGTTCCTCCAGGGTGCCTGCAAGGGCGGGGTCGTGCTTCTTTATCAGGTCCAGCGCCGCCTTGTCGTCTCCGGCATCGGCGCGTCCGGGGCGCATCCAGCGCATGCCTTTACGCGGAGCGCCTTCCGTCCCCTCCGCGAAGCGTCCCTGCCCGGCCGCGGACATATCCGGCCCGGCGCCAACCGGACCGCCCCCTTCCTCCTGCCACCCCCCCGGCCCCGCCGGCAGCCCGTCTTCCTGGGCCAGGCAGAGGGTGGCGGGCGGTACGGCCAGAACCGCCGCCGCGGCCAACGCTATCATGTTCTTTTTCATATAAGCTCCTTCTGTGAGATACCCGGTCAGATCCCGCCGGCTCCATTCCCGCCGGCTTCAAGATCGGAACAGGCGTAGTCGAAATCCGAATTCGCGGGATATGCCATCTCGTCCTGAAGGGTCAGGATGCGCTCCGAAACATCTTCGAGCCCCTCCTCTATGCCGCCATACCATCCGGCCTGGCCGCGCCACGCTCCGGGAAGGTGAAAGGCGGCCAGAAAAAGCGCCGCCAGCGCGCCGGCCGTGGCGGCGCGCAGAATGAAAGCCGGGCGGCCGCCGAAACCGGCGGCGGCCGGACCGGCCGCCTCGAACACCGGCGGAGCGGGCCGGAAGGCTTCAAGGCCGGAGGCGACCCCTTCCAGCAGCGCGAGATCGGCCGAACATGAAGCGCAGGTCCCGACATGTTCCCTCACCATGTCCGCGATCCCGGCTGGCAGTTCGCCGTAGAAATAAAGTATCGTCCTTTCCCTGTATCCGCAGTCCATGGCCCGTGTCCTCCGTCCTTATCTTACAAACGCCGGAGAAGGCGTTTTTATTGCGCTCATGAAGCCGCCGGCCCGGCTTTCAGCGGCCTGCCATCCGGCCCGCGCCCGGGAGGCGTCCCGGCGGCCTCTCCGTTCTCCGTCCTGTCCCCGAGTTCCCGCCGCATTCTGGCCAGGGCCCTGGACATGCGCGCCAGGACCGTGCCTATGGGCACTCCGGAAATTTCGGCTATTTCCCTGAAGGACAATCC
>JAKLEK010000217.1 GCA_022703115.1 Elusimicrobiota bacterium | reverse complement strand
AGAAAACTTCTCATCACATTAAACGCCATGCATAAGAACAATACCGCCTGGTCTTTACAACACAGTTGCTGCTAGGCAAGGCGAGAAGCACCACTCTGTTCACCTTCCGCTGCGGGGTCAAAAAGATGGCTCGTGCGTCACCCCTCCGGCCCAAGTTCCCTGTTTATATATTCGGGAGGCCGGGGGTTGGCGGAGCGACCATCACGAAAAAAGATGCGGTGGCTTTTCAGCTGTTAGCCAATAGCTACAAGCTAATAGCCAGCATTTGACAGGCCCCGCGGACCCTATTGTATAGCTGCGGACACACGGCGACAGCGGGAATACATGGGAACCGGCGGAGCCGGCGGGGGCGCGGGAGGGTTTGTTACGCCGGCGGGTTTTGTGTTAGACTCTAACGGAGGGGGATGTCAGTCCCCGATGATCAGTTCTATGGGAGGTTCCAGATGTTCACAGGCATGATGCCGCTGGTAATAATAGCCGTAGCCGTTATCTTCAGCAGTATAAAGGTGCTCAACGAATACGAGCGCGGCGTTGTACTGACGCTGGGCCGTTTCACCGGGGTAAGGGGACCGGGACTGGTCTTCATACTCCCCGGCATACAGCAGGTGTTCAGACTGAGCACCCGCGTAGTCGTTCTGGACGTCCCGCCGCAGGACGTAATAACCAGGGACAACATCTCCGTAAAGGTCAACGCCGTCATCTACTTCAGGGTCATCAACCCCCAGACGGCCGTCCTGAACGTCGAGAACTATATGTACGCCACCAGCCAGCTGGCCCAGACCACCCTCCGCAGCGTGCTCGGCCAGCAGGAACTGGACGACCTGCTCGCCAACCGCGACAAGATCAACAAGAACCTCCAGGAGATCCTGGACCTTCACACCGAACCCTGGGGCATCAAGATCTCCAGCGTCGAAGTGAAGAACGTGGACCTGCCGCAGGAGATGCAGCGCGCCATAGCCAGGCAGGCCGAGGCCGAACGCGAAAGGCGCGCCAAGGTCATACACGCCGAGGGCGAATTCCAGGCCGCGCAGAAACTGGCCGATGCCGCCCAGATAATGGCCGCCAGCCCGGCCTCCATACAGCTCAGGTACCTTCAGACCCTGACGGAGATAGCGACGGACAACAACTCCACCACTATCTTCCCGGTACCGATAGACCTGATACAGATGTTCCTCAAGAAAAGCCAGAACTAGGAACTCCGGACAGGGGGAGCGGCCCGGCCGCTCCCCCTCTTCTTTCCCCCTCTTCCGACCGCCGCCTTCCCTCATGACCGGCCTCTACGTACACATCCCCTTCTGCCGGCGCAAATGCGGCTACTGCGACTTTTCCTCCGCAGCGGGCATGGACGCCCTCATAGGGCCTTATATCGAGGCCCTCGGCGCGGAAGCCGCTCGTTCGGCGCCACTCTTCGCGGCTCCCGACACCCTCTACATAGGGGGAGGCACCCCGAGCCTGCCGTCCCCGGAACAGCTGGATTCACTGTTCAGGACCCTCTCGGACCGCTTCGGGCCTGTTAAAAAATTTTTCGAATCCACCTTCGAGGCCAACCCGGAGAGCCTCACCCCCGAAAAGGCGGCCGTGCTGAAGGCGGCCGGAATAACGCGGGTAAGCCTGGGGCTTCAGGCCTCGCAGGACCGCCTCCTGGCCCGGCTCGGCCGCCTGGCCTCTTTTCGGGACTTCCTGCAAGCGTTCCGGGCCCTGCGTCTGGCCGGTTTCGACAACCTCAACCTCGATCTGATGACCGGCCTTCCGGGCCAGAGCCGGGAGGATTTCCTTGAAACCCTGCGCGCCGCCATCGCCCTCGGGCCAGAGCACATCTCGTTTTACGCCCTCGAAGTGCATCCCGGCACGCCGTTCGCAGCGGAAGGCGTGCGCGAAGACCCGGAAGCCGCCGCCGGAATGTTCCATGACGCGCTGCCCGAACTGGAAAAGGCCGGTTACCTGCACTACGAGATCTCCAATTTCGCGAAGCCCGGCAGGGAGTGCGCCCATAACCTGAATTACTGGGATCAGGGCGATTACCTCGGCCTTGGGACCGCGGCGGCCTCGCACAAGGACGGCCGCCGCTGGAGCAATACCGGGGACGTCGCGCGCTATATGACCACCGCAGCCTCCGCCTCCGGCCCGGACCTGGAGTGCTCCGAAACTCTTTCCCCGCAAGAGCGCAGTGCCGAACGGATAATGCTGGGACTCCGGAAAACCGCCGGAATTGAACTGCCGGAAGATATATTTGTAGAATTCAGGGAACGGATAGCCGGATTGTCCGCGAGGGGCCTGCTCGAAGTTTCCGGACGGCGCCTCAGGATAAAACGCGAAGCCCTGTACGTGTCCAACGCGGTTTTCCGGGAATTCGTCTGACCCGCCCGAAAGTGCGCCGGACGCCGGCGCGAACCGCCGCTTTCACGGCGGCCCAAGGAGTCTGCCCCGATGCTCCCCAAGATCTACGATCCCAGACCGGTAGAGGCCAAATGGTCCGAAGCCTGGCAGAAAGAAAGGCTCTTCACCTCCAGGGTGGACAGGAGCAAGAAGGCCTTCGTCGTGGTTATCCCTCCGCCCAACATAACCGGCGCCCTCCACATGGGGCACGCCCTCAACAATTCCCTTCAGGATTCGCTGGTGCGCTACGAGCGCATGACCGGACAGGAAGCCTACTGGGTGCCCGGCACCGACCACGGCGGCATCGCGACCCAGAACGTCATGGAGAAGATGCTGAAAGCCGAAGGCCTGACCAAGGAAGAACTCGGCCGGGAGAAGTTCCTGGAACGCATGTGGAAATGGTACGGAGAATGCGGCGGCACCATCCTCAACCAGCTCCGCAAACTGGGCTGCGCGCTGGACACTGACAAAGGGAACGTGCGCTTCACCATGGACGCCGCGCGCGCCGAAGCCGTGTTCGGGGCGTTCAAGTCGCTTTGGGAGAAAGGCCTGCTTTACCGCGACGAGCGGATGATAAACTGGTGCACCCGCTGCTCCACCGCGCTTTCCGACATTGAAGTGGAGCACGAAGAGGAGAAGTCCAGGCTCTGGCACATACATTATCCGCTGGAGAACGGGGAGAAAGGCCTGGTAGTGGCCACCACCAG
>JAKLEK010000216.1 GCA_022703115.1 Elusimicrobiota bacterium | reverse complement strand
CGGAGCTCCGACGGCCGGAGAAACCGGTTATGAAGAGAACGATCGTCGTCATCATCGCGGCGCTGGCCGTAGCCGCCGGCGGAGCCTACCTCCACAGGAAAAAGAGCGCGCGGGCCGGGGCCGGATACTCCCCCGCCGCCGCCTCCGCCCAGGAGATCTCCGAATCGGTGGACACCACCGGCGCCGTGGCGCCCATGAACAGGGTGGAGATCCAGCCTTCCGCCGCCGGCCGCATCGAACGCATACTGGTGGAGGAAGGCGACAGGATAAAGACGGGGCAGGTGCTGGCGCTCATGAGCTCCAGCGACAGGGTGGCCATACTGGACGCGGCCAGGGCCATGGGCGAAGAACAATACAACTACTGGCAGGACGCCTACAAACCCATCAAGGTCGTCGCGCCGCTGGACGGCACTATAATACTCAAGAACATAGTAGAGGGCCAGACCGTCGGGCAGTCCACGGTGCTCTTCGCGATGTCCGACCGGCTGATACTGATAGCCAACGTGGACGAGTCGGACGTGGGGAAGATCAGGGACGGGCAGCGCGCCGTGATAACGCTGGACGCCTACCCGAACGAGCCGGTCGAGGGCCGGGTGTTCCAGATCCTGGACGAAGGCGTGAACCAGAGCAACGTCATAACCTACTCGGTCAAGATAAAGCCCGCCCGCACTCCGTCCTTCTTCAAGTCCCAGATGACCGCCAACATAAAGATAGAGGTGGCGAGCAAACGCAAGGCCCTGATGATCCCGTCCGCCGCCGTAACGATAGGCCCCTCCGGGGACACTTCCGTGGTCACGGAGCTGAAGGACGGGAAACCGGTCTACGCGAAGATAACTACCGGCGTCGACCAGGGCGGAATGACAGAGGTCGTCAAAGGGCTGGAGGAGGGCGCCGGGATCCTGGTCCCCGGCAGGACCTACAAAGCCCAGCAGGCCTCCGGGACCAATCCGCTCATGCCGTCCAGACCGGCGGGCATGCGGAAAGCCGGACGCGCCCTTCACTGAACCGGAGCGCCGCGGAGACGCCAGGCCATGATCGAACTCAAAGGCATACGCAAGGTCTACCGGATGGGCGGAGAGCCGCTCGAAGTGCTGAAAGGCGTGGACCTTTCCATAGGCCAGGGCGAGTTCGTGGCCATCATGGGCCCCTCCGGTTCCGGGAAGTCGACGCTGATGCATATCCTGGGCCTGCTGGACAAACCCAGCTCCGGCTCCTACAGGCTCCTGGGCCGGGAGATCTCCGAGCTTGACGACGTGGAGTCCTCGTATCTCAGGGCGCGCGTCATAGGCTTCGTTTTCCAGCAGTTCAACCTCCTTCCGCGGATGACGGCCGAGGCCAACGTCGCCCTGCCCCAGATCTATCTGGGCGAGCGCTCCAGGCCCGCGGACGCGCGGGGCCGTCTGGCGCAGGTCGGCCTCGGGGACCGGGCCGGGCACCGGCCGAACCAGCTCTCCGGGGGACAGCAGCAGCGCGTGGCCATAGCGCGGGCGCTGGTGAACGACCCCAGGATAATCTTCGCCGACGAGCCCACCGGCAATCTCGCCTCCGACCAGTCGAACGAGATCATGGGGATATTCCGGGAGCTGAACGAACGCGGCATAACCATAGTCCTGGTCACGCACGAACCGGACATCGCGGCCTGGGCCGACAGGGTGATCAAGGTCAAGGACGGCCTGGTCGTGGAGGACACCGTCAGAAGAACGCGCGAGAAGGGCTCCGCGGCCCCGCGCCCGCGTTTGCCCGGCTCTTTTTTACTGAGCCGGCTGGAAGTATACGAGAACCTGCTCTCCTCGGTGAACTCCATCATAAGCAACAAGACGCGGTCCTTTCTCACCATGCTCGGCATAATCATAGGCGTAGGCGCCCTGATAGCCATGCTCGCGGTCGGCACCGGCGCCCAGCGCGCGATCGAGAAACAGATGTCCTCGCTCGGCACCAACCTCCTGGCGGTGATGCCCGGCAACCGCGCCCAGGGCGGCATGTCCCTGGGGCGGGGGGCGGTCAGCAGGCTGACGCTGGAGGACGCCGCCGCGCTCGCTAAGCTGCCTAACGTGACCCGTACCGACTCCAACGTCCAGGGCGCGGCCCAGCTCGTCTACGGGGACAAGAATTACCGCAGCAGGGTGACCGGCGCGACCGCGGCCTACCCTTCCATGCGGGCCGCCCAGCCGTATTTCGGACGGTTCTTCTCCGCGGAAGAGAACGTCCGGCTGGAAAAGGTGGCGCTGCTGGGCCAGACCGTGGTCACCCAGCTGTTCGGGACCGAGAACCCGGTCGGCGCCACCGTCAAGATAAACCGCAAGAATTTCACCGTCATCGGAGTGCTGCCCATGAAGGGCGCGGCCGGTTTCCAGGACCAGGACGACACCGTGATCGTGCCGCTCAACACCGGCATGAAGCTCCTGCTGGGGAAGAAATACGTGGACTCGATCTGGGTCGAGGTATCGGATTACACGCTCATGTCGGACGTGCAGGAGGAGATCAAGGCCCTTATGAGGAAGCGGCACGGCGTCCCGGCCTACAAGGAGGACGACGTATCGCTGATGAACATGGCCGACCTGCAGACCATGCTGACCGGGACCATAAAGACTTTCGGCACCCTGCTCGGCATCATAGCCGGGATCTCCCTTCTGGTCGGCGGGATAGGGATAATGAACATCATGCTGGTCAGCGTCAGCGAGCGCACGCGGGAGATAGGCCTGAGGAAAGCGATCGGGGCCACCCGCAGGGCCGTGCTCCTGCAGTTCCTCATCGAGGCCGTCATAATATCCGTCACGGGCGGCCTGATAGGCATAATCGCGGGGACCGGCGCCTCGCTGCTCCTGGCCAGGCTTTCGGGCTGGACCATCTACGTTTCCCCCTTCTCGGTGGCGCTCGCTTTCGGCTTCTCGGCGACCGTGGGGGTGGTGTTCGGGTTCTGGCCCGCCAGGAAGGCCTCGCTCCTGCCGCCCATAGACGCCTTGCGGTACGAATAATTTAGTAATATATATCCCCTCGATACGGCGCGGGACTTGTCGGACATCTCCCGGAGCGCCGGGGAAACTCGGACGCAGCGGGCCGGAAGGCGCGCCGAAGATGCGGAGGAT
>JAKLEK010000215.1 GCA_022703115.1 Elusimicrobiota bacterium | reverse complement strand
ACCCTGTACTTCACCGAGAGCAGAGCCTCCGCGTACTTGGTAGCTATGCCGAAAACACCGGTCAGCCACATCCACAGCACCGCCCCCGGACCGCCCGCCGCCACCGCCGTGGCCACCCCGACTATATTGCCGGTACCGATGGTGGCGGCCAGCGCGGTCATCAGCGCCCCGAAGTGAGAAATATCCCCCTCCCCTTCGGTTTTCCCGCTGAAAGAAAGTCTGATCGCCCTTGGCAGGTAACGCTGGATGAACCCCAGCCGCACGGTCAGATAGAGATGAGTACCGGACAGAAGTATTATCAGCGGCGCACCCCAGACCACGCCCCCGGCCCGCTCAAGAAGAACGTTCAAAGTCTCCATAACCCTCCACCTCCGCCCGGCCGTGGAATTATACCAATTAACCCCTCCCTCCCCGACTCTCCCCCCTATGCCCCGGGAACCTAGCGGCCGGTTTTTTGTATCATAAGCGGGTGCCGCGGCTCTCCATCATAAAACATATCGTATCCTGGCGCGCCATCGCCGCGCTCACCGCGCTCTTTACAGCCGCCCAGATATGGCTTACCGGCCCACTCTTCACCCCCGTAAACAACTCCTGGACCCTGATAGAAAACCTCGCCGGCAAACGCCCCGCGCACCACGCCGTCTCCGCCTACGCCGTAGGCGTCTCCCCGGATGGCGTCATAGTAGGCACCGGACAACCAGGTTGGGCACAGTGGAACTTCTCCGCCCCAGGTCCGCTGCCCTCGGTCATACAGCCCTTCTTCATCCCTCATCCAAGCGCCAGTTCCGGCATATACCTCATAGCCGGAGGAAAACGCGTGGCGCTCGCGGAAAACACCATCATCCGCAACCGGCCGATAAATTTCCGGAAGGAAGCAGAAGGACTCTCCGCATTCCAGATAAGGTTCGAAGGAGAAATGGCCCTCCTCTCCGGCGTCAAATTCCGCCAGCCGGCCGCCCCGGACATAAGCCATAAAGCCCTCGTTCCGCTCCTTTTCCTCCTGCTCCTCGTGCTCCTTCGCGCCCGCGCCCTTGGCGAAAAGGAAACCGCTATCCTCGCCGCGCTTACGGCCGCCGGCCTCGCCTTCAGATGGCTCTCCCTCTGCGCCCACTGGCACATCCCGCTGGAAGGAGACTCATCCGGCTACTGGCAGCTGGCCCGCTCGCTTGACCTCTCCTCGCCCTTCGGGACCGGGAACAGGGAACCGGCCTTCGTATGGCTGCTCCGGCTCGGCGGCCTGTTAGGCGATTCGGAAAGGAGCGCCAGGTTCGTATCGCTCATACTATCCTGCGCCCTGATCCCCATGACCTGGCGGCTGAGCAGACGTCTCGGCATGACCGCCATGGCCGGACTTATAGCCGCGGCCATGGCCGCTTTTAACCCGTTCTACATCTTCATGGCCTCGCAGAGCCTCCGTATGGAATTATTCACCTTGCTTATATTGTATTTCTCCGGATCGTGGCTCGCCGGCCGCCGGACCGACACGGCTATCGCCGGCGCTTTGCTCATCCTGACGCGCATACAGGCGGCCGCCGCGGTCTTCCCCCTGGCCATAGCAGCCGCGGTCAGGGACAGGGCCGGCCTGGCCGGGGCCGCGCGCCGGCTGCTGCTGCCCGCGCTCGCGCTGGCCTCCGTCATGTACGCGGCCAGGATGAACACCGGAAGCTTCACCGGGAACCTGGACCCGGGCGCCCGCTACTTCGCCGCCGCGGAACGCGAAGGAGATCCCGCACGGATAACAGAATACAACCACGTGACGCTCGGTAGATACCTCTTCTCGGACGGCGCGGCGCACCGCCTGGCTTTCAAAACTATCGACGGCTATCTTCAGATAATTCTCAATCCCTTCGATCCGTTCAACCGCATCTTCCTGAACTCCCGCGACACCGCCTACTGGAACCTGCCCTTTCTCCCGTTCTTCTGGGGCGGCCTGTGGCTCTTCCTCTCCGGCGCAGGCCGCCGGGACTTCCTTCTGCTGCCGCTCTTTTTCCTGAGCGCCCTTCCCGCCCTGCATTCCGAATACCGTGAACCCCGCCTGCTTTTCCATGTCGCGCCCTTCTTCCACGTCATCTGCGCCGCAGGAATAGCCTACGCGGCCGCTAAAACCCGCTGGCTGGATGAACGGACCCCGCCGCCCGGCGCAAGCCGCTCTGGGCAATAAAAAAGCCCCCTGAAGGGGGCTTTTCAAAAAGGCTAACAGGCTGCTAAGCGCCCTACCGCGCCGCAACCGGCTTCTTAATATAGCCGCGCAGGGTCTCCATATCCTTCACGAAAGCCGGATTCTTCATGCACATGGCGAATACGCTCTCCGCCAGACGCTTTCCCGCCTCTATATCGGAAGGATGATGCACCCCGCCTATGATCCGGAAAAGAGCGGCCTCGTCCGCGCGCGCGATGAACTCAGCGCGCCGCTCCGGCGCCAGTTCGGACAGGATCAGCGCGTACATCCTTGAAAGCGTCGCATGCCCGCTCGGATACGCCAGACCGCCGATCCGTCCGAGACAGGGATGCAGCTCCGCGTCGGTGTGGAAAGGCCGCGGCCGGTTGAACCGGTCCTTCAGCACCCACACGGAAGCGCTCGCCTCCCGCCCCATCCGCTTGACTATCTTCGCCGCGCGCCTCGGCAGCGGGTTGGGCAAAGGGCTCATCTTGCCGAAGAACTCGTCGAAAGTCGCGTGGGCTTCCGCGTCGGCCTCGGCGCACTGCTCAGGGGTCCTTTTCTTCTCCCACTCGCGCAGCAGGTCGAAATCCGCCTTGTATTCCGGGGAACCGGCCGCGGGAGGAGGCGGAAAATCGAAATTCCGCTGCTCGGCCGTAAGATATTTGAAACTCGGCGCCTTTTTCGCCGCAGGCAGTACCGCCGGCAGAGCGAGAAGCAGGACCAAAGCCGGAATAAGCCGTCTTTTGAAGTCTCTCATGAAGTCTCCCTGATCATCTGGCGTCGGGGCACCAGGAATCGAACCTGGAACTCATGCTCCCAAAGCACGCGTGAGAACCATTTCACCATGCCCCGCTATGCCGGAACCTATGAGGCGCCGCGTAGGCCGGCGCCGGCCAGTATTCTACAAAATAGCCGATAGCGCCGTCCTCTTTGTTTAACCGGGGCAGAAAAATATATAATAGAG
>JAKLEK010000214.1 GCA_022703115.1 Elusimicrobiota bacterium | reverse complement strand
CAGGCCCTTCGCGCGGACCTGGAGGCGAAAGGCCATGTGTTCAGGACCAGGTCCGACACCGAGGTCATAGTCCATCTTTACGAGGAGAAGGGCCTGGATTTCGTCCAGGAGCTGCGAGGCATGTTCGCCGTCGCGCTTTGGGACGCGCGCCGGGAGCGCCTGGTCCTGGCGCGCGACAGGATGGGGAAGAAGCCCCTGTTCTACTCCTTCAACGGTAGGTTCCTGGCTTTCGCTTCAGAACTGCGCGCCCTTATGGCCGCCGATGGCGTCGGGCGGGATGTCGATCCAAGGGCGGTGGACGCCTACCTGACCCTGCAATACATCCCCAGCCCGCTCAGCATTTTCAAGGACGTAAAGAAGCTGCCTCCCGCTTCCATCCTGGTGCTGGAGAAAGGGCGCGTTTCCGTGAAAAAGTACTGGAAGCTGCCGCTGGACGCCCCCAAGCTGGACCTGCCGGTTTCGGAGATAAAGGAGCGGTTGTACAAGGAGGTCCTGGAAGCCACCAGGCTGCGCCTTATCTCCGAGGTGCCGCTCGGCGCGTTCCTCTCCGGAGGCATAGATTCGTCGATAGTGGTGGCCCTGATGGCCAGGCTGTCGGACCGGCCGGTGAAGACCTTCTGCATAGGGTTCAAGGAGGCCGAATTCTCCGAACTGCGCTATGCCCGGGAGGTGGCCGGGATGTACGGCACAAGCCACACCGAATTCGTGGTAGAGGCGAACATGGCCGACGTGCTCGGAAAGCTGGTGCGCCATTACGGCGAACCCTACGCCGACTCCAGCGCCCTGCCTTCCTATTTCGTTTCGCGCGAGACCAGGAAGTCCGTCACGGTGGCGCTGAACGGGGACGGCGGGGACGAGGCGTTCGGGGGCTATCTGCGGTACGTGGCGATGAAAGCCGATTCTTACTGGCGCTCCGTGCCGGGCTTCCTCAAGAAGCCGATGCTGGACGCCGCCGCCCTGCTCCCTCAGAGGGCCCCGTACGGCTTTTTCTGGCGGGCCGCGAAGTTCCTCCGTATCTCTCTGCAGCACAGCCAGGCGCGCAGGTATCTTTCAACGGTCTCCTTCTTCGGGCCGGAAGACCGGGAGGGCCTGCTTTCCCCGGGGTTCGAGGCCGCCCTCGGTCCTGACATAGGATACGGGGAGAGATATATCACCGACCTTTTCGAGGTTCCGGCCGGACAGGACCTGGTCAACAAACTGAGCTACGTAGACCTTAACTCCTACCTGCCGGAGTGCCTGATGACCAAGATGGATATAGCCTCTATGGCCAACTCCCTGGAGGCCAGGTCGCCTTTCCTCGACCATAAGGTCGTGGAGTTCGCTTTCAGTCTTCCGGGGGCTCTCAAGCTGCGCGGTCTTAACGGCACCAAGTGGATCCTCAAGGAGACCTTCAGGGACATGCTGCCGAAGCGGATATACAGGAGAGGGAAAATGGGTTTCGGCATTCCGCTGGGCCCGTGGTTCCGGGGGGAATTGCGGGACTACTGGGCCGGCGCCTGTCTTTCCGAGAAGGCTCTTGGCCGCGGCTATTTCAACAAGGCCGGAGTGACGCGGCTCTGGGACGAGCACCAGCGCGGAGTCCGCGACCACGGCTACAGACTGTGGGCGCTGCTGATGCTGGAGCTCTGGCATAAGGAATTCGCCGACGATTACAGGGTACGCTAGTAAGCTGGTAGGCTGGTAAGCTAGCAGGCAGACAGCCAACAGCCGATAGATGTCGGCAGGCATCCCCGCATACCAGCCTACCAGCATACCAGCAATCATAGAACAGAAGCCTACTAGCATCCCATCCTGCTCGCGATCTTTATGAAAATCGTCCTCGTCAACCCCGATATACCCTGGAACGCCGGGAACATAGGCCGCACCTGCGTGGCCTCGGGCACGGAACTGGTCTTCGTAGGCAAGCTGGGTTTCGAGCTCAGCGCGAAGGAGATACGCCGTTCGGGGCTGGATTACTGGCAGCACCTCAGATATTCGGTCTTCCCGGATTTCGATTCCTTCGCCGCTACGCTCGGTCCCGCCCCTTCGCTGATCCTGCTTTCGACCCGCGGGAGCTCCTCTTACAGGGCCGCGCCCTACCGGGAGGATTCCTGTCTGGTCTTCGGCAGCGAAGGGGCCGGGCTGCCGGACTGGATGTACGAAAAATACGCCGGCAGTTTATACCGCATTCCCATGTGGTCCGAGCATGTGCGTTCGCTGAACCTGTCCACCGCGGCCGGCATAGTCCTTTACGAGGCTCTCGGGCGGGTCCGGCCGGATGGAGGTTCCGGAACGAAGTGTTGACCGGCGTCAAATTTGGTGTATAATTATATTCCGTAAACTAGATCACGGGGACCGGCGCCCGACCGCCGGCGGGGCGATGTCAGGAATCTCAAGAACGATCGTACTGTTAGCAGCGGCCTTACTGTTCCCGCCGGACCTGACGGCCGGCGCGCCGGCCGTTTCAGTTCTCGGCGCCGAAGCCGGAGATACGGCCTTCAGGCCGCCGGAGCCGGGCGCCGCCGTAGAGACCGCCCCGCTTTCTCCGGGCCCGGCCAGGACCGAATGGCTCAAAGCCTCGGCTCTTTACTCCGACGGAGCGTACTCGTCCCGCGCTAAGGGGATGATGGACACAGGCGCTCCGGGCCTGGTGATGCTGCAAGGGTTCCACTGGTACGCCGACAATTACTGGTATCATCCTCCGCAGGGCTGGTGGGGCGTCCTGGCCGATAAGGCCGGGGAGATAGGCGCGGCCGGTTTCAACCTCATCTGGTTCCCGCCCGTTTCCCAGGGCAGCTATTATCCGAAAGAATGGTACAACCTCGATTCGCAGTGGGGCAAGGGCGACGCGCTCCGCCGGGCCGTTCGGGAGATGCACGGTTCGGGTGTAAAGGTCCTGGCCGACGTGGTGCTGAACCACCGCAACGGGCTCAGGGATTGGGCCGACTTCGCGAACCCGGACTGGCCGACGAGCGTGGTCGTCAGGAACGACGAGTGGCCCGGTTCGCCCAAGAGCGCTTTCGATGACGAGGGAGAGGGAGACGGAGGCTGCCGCGACCTGGACCACCGCGATCCCGCGGTCCGTGAGGACGCGAAGGTCTTCCTGCGCTGGCTCAGGAACGATATCGGTTTCGACGGCTGGCGTT
>JAKLEK010000213.1 GCA_022703115.1 Elusimicrobiota bacterium | reverse complement strand
GCACAAGAGGCTTTCCGCCACCGCTTCCAGGGAGTTCGCCAGAACGGTCTCGGAAACGGGACCGCGCGGGCGCATATTCGATTCCCAGGGTACCCTCCTGACTGAATCCATCACCACCTGGAAATGCAGCCTTTTCAAGAAGGAGTTCGGACAGGCTCCGGGCGCGCTGGATTCCCTGGCGGCGGCGGTCGGCATGCCCGCCGCCAGGCTCCGCGCCAAATTCAGGAAAGCCAGGAACTTCGTGAGCGTCAAGAAGGACCTGGACCGTTCCCAAGCCGAAGCCGTGAAGGCGCTTAAACTGAAAGGCGTGCTGCTGGAGACGGAACAGGACCGCTATTATCCCTCCGGCGACATAGCCCGGAACATCCTAGGGATAGCCTCAGCCGAAAAGGGACTTACCGGCCTGGAGAGGCTCTACAACAAGATCCTCACCGGCCGCTTGAGCCGCCGGGAGGTGGTCCGCGACAACGGAGGCAGGATCATCTACAGGAACGAAACGGACAACGAAGCCGCTCCTCTGGACCTGCACCTGACCCTGGACGCCAGCGTACAGTTCTTCGCACAGGAAACCATCAAAAAGTACGCGGAAAAGAACCGCTCCGACCTGGCCATGGCCGTGGTGCAGGAACCGGACACGGGCAGGATCCTGGCGCTGGCCACATACCCTGAAGATCCGCAAAAAATACCTCCGGTGGAGTGGGTATACGAGCCCGGTTCCACGTTCAAGGCCGTAACGCTGGCGGCGGCGCTTGAAAAAAGGGTGGTGTCGCCTGATGATACTTTCTACTGCGAGAACGGGGCCTGGGCGCTGAACAGCAGGGTCACTATCCACGACCATGAACCGGAAAAGACCCTTACGCTGTCCGGAGTGATCGAGCGTTCCTCCAACATAGGGACCGCCAAGATAGGGCTCAAACTCGGACTGAAGGATTTCTACTCTTACGTACTGGCCTTCGGATTCGGCACCCCCACGGGGCTGGGCTTCCCTGGGGAATCAGCCGGCATACTGAGAAAGGCGGAGCAGTACAGAACGGTGGACCTGGCCGTAGGCTCTTACGGCCACGGTATAGCCGCCACGCCGATCCAGGTCGTCAACGCCTATTCGGCCCTGGCGAACGGCGGCGAGCTGCTGGAAGCCAGGCTGGTGGACAGGGTAGCTGAGCCGGACGGAAGAACGGCCTTCGGGAGCGAGAGGACGGTGATCCGGCGCGCTATCTCACGGGACACGGCCGAAACCGTGAAGCGCATCCTGCAGAAAGTGGTGGAGCAGGGGACGGGCAAGAACGCGGCTATCCCTGGCTACGCCATAGCCGGTAAGACAGGCACATCCAAGAAGATCGACCCCAGGACCGGACGGTACGTCTCCAACAGGAACGTGACGTCCTTCTGCGGGTTCTTTCCGGCCGGCGCCCCAAAATACACTATCCTGATCATTCTGGACAACCCCAAACTTTTCCACTACGGCGGAGAAACGGCGGCCCCGGCTTTCCGGGAGATCGCCAAGAAGATAATAACCCTGAAAGGCATAAAACCCGACCAGCCCGTAGGCGGACGCGCGGCGCGGACGGCGGTCCTGCCGGTAACGGACTGAACTTTGCGCCGCGGCCCCGGCAATTGATATCATGATTCCGTGAGGACCATACTGAACCTTATACTCGGCACCGTAGCCGTCTTCGCCACCGCCGCCATACTGCCCGGCGTCAAGCTGGACGGCTTCCGCACCGCCCTGATAGTCGCGGTGGTGCTGGGCACGGTCAACGCGGTCCTGCGTCCCGTGATCCTGATATTGACCCTCCCGATAAACGTGCTGACACTGGGACTTTTCACCTTCGTGGTGATAGGCGGGCTCGTACAGCTGGTGGCCTGGCTGGTCCCCGGGTTCGAGGTGGCGGATTTCAGGTGGGCGCTCGTCTTCGCGCTTGTGCTCTGGGTGATAAACGCCTTCCTCTCGAAGTCTAAAAAATGAGGCTAAAGACCACCATAGGCGAACTCGCCGCGACAGTGAAAGGCCGCGTCCTCAAAGGGGACCCCGACTCGCCTTTCGACTCTTTCCAGACCGACACACGCGGGCTGGCGGACGGCTCCTTCTTCTGGGCGCTGAAAGGGGAGAACCACGACGCGCACGGGCTCCTTGGACCGGACCTCGCCGGAAAAACCGCCGGATGGGTCGCGGAGGCCGGGAAACTGGGTCCGGCGGGAACATGGCCCGCCGCGGTCATAGGAGTGGACGACACGCTCAAGGCGCTTCAACTGCTTGCCGCGTGGCATCGCCGCCGTTTCGGAACGCGGCTGACCGCGATAACCGGCTCCAACGGAAAAAGCACCACCAAGGAGATGCTCCGGTCCATACTGGGGAAGGCAGGACCCACCTGCTTCAACCGTGGCAACCTGAACAATCACTTCGGACTGCCGCTCTCCCTGCTGGAACTGGGAGCGGAACATAAATACGGCGTGTTCGAGCTCGGCGCCTCCAAGCGCGGCGATATACTGGAGATAGGCTCCGTGGCCGCGCCTTCGGTGGCCGTCATCACCAACATCGGTCCGGCCCACCTGCAGTATTTCGGGGACCTGGAGACCGTTCTAAGGACCAAGATGGAACTGATAGACTGCCTCGTACCGGACGGCACTCTTGTCTACAACGCGGACGACGAACTTCTCCGGCCCCTCAGGGACCGGAACGTCCGGAAGCTCAGCTTCGGCGGCGACGGCGCCGATGTCTCGGCGCATGAGGGACCGGATGGGTTCGAACTCGGATATGCCGGAAATTGCGTGCGCGTGAAGCTACCCGGGGATATCAGGCACAACCGTCTCAACGCGGCGGCGGCGGCAGCGGCCGCGATAGCGAACGGACTCGATCTGCCGGCCATAAAGGCCGGCCTTGAGTCTTACGTTCCTCCGCCTATGCGCATGCAGACGCTTTCCGTAGGGGGCGCGACCGTGGTCCTGGACGCCTATAACGCGAACCCGTCCTCCATGAAATCGGCTCTGGACGCCGTATCCGGCCCGGGATTCCCGCGCCCGCTTTACCTCGCCCTCGGGGACATGAAAGAACTGGGGCGCCACTCCGCCCGGTATCATTCGGAACTCGGAGCCGCCCTCGCCCGCCTGGACGCGGCGCGCATCTTCCTCGCCG
>JAKLEK010000212.1 GCA_022703115.1 Elusimicrobiota bacterium | reverse complement strand
GACAAGTTCGGGATATCGGGCTTCGGCCTCTGGGTAAGCTGGGCGCTTTTCTTCCTGCCTATCCTGGCCGGCCGTTTCGCCGGAGCCGCCATGCTCAAGAAGCTCAGCCCGAAGAACTTCCTGGTCGCGACCGTAGTCCTGTCGGTAGCCGGGATCTGCTGCGTCTTCCTGGACGTTAAGGCGCTCGCCTTCGCGGGAATAGTACTGTGCGGCCTCGGCTTCGCCAATATCTTCCCGCTTATCTTCTCCATCACCATCGACGCGAAGCCGGAACGCTCGAACGAGATCTCCGGGCTGATGGTGACGGCCATAGTCGGCGGGGCGTTCATTCCGCCTCTTATGGGCCTGGTCGCGGACGCCGCCGGTTCGGTCCGCGCGGGCTTCCTGGTGCCTCTCGCGGCCGTGACCTACATACTCTGGGTCTCGATATCCGGTCTCAGAACGGCTTCCGAGCTTCCGAAATAAGCCGCGGAGCCGGACGCGCCTGCGCAGTAAAAACCCCGTCTTCGAGGCGGGGTTTTTTGCTTTATCCCCCAAGCCCTGAGCAGCCTGTGCATAAAACCCATCTAGGCCTCAAACATGGCCGTACAGGCAGGTTGACTAGTCAAGCCCGGTAAAACACCTGAAGCTATCACCCTAAATCAGGCATTTTTCCCGGCACCAGGCCATTTTTTGCCGGAGGGGGGAAACTTTTTCATTGGGAAAAAGCAGATTTTAGCCGTCTGGGTCTTGACAACTATACTATCCTATGCTATACTATACACGAGGAGGCATTATGATCATGACAAGCGAAGCTGTTAACAGGCAATTCAAGCTGTGGATGACAGTGACCCTGGGCCTGATCAAGGACGGCAAAATGGGAACCTCTCAAGCCCGGGCAGATCGCATAAAATCCGCCCTGACATATACCAGCGCCAGGAAAGGAGGCTGAAATGGTTAAACCGCGCTACCAGATAGTGATATCCCTTTCCGAAGAAGACACGGAAAAGCTCGCATCGTTAAGAAAAGAGGGATATCAGATAGTGGAGATCTTCCGCCTCGGCATGGGGGAGGCCGAGGCGGAAGCGGCTAAAGCACGCAGAAAGAAGGAGAACGAATCGGCCAGGAAGGAAAGGCCCGAAGACACGCTGTTCTAGGACAGGCTCAACGCCGGTTCAGATAGTCGGCCAGCTCGGCGACGCGGTCGGTATTTATCAGGTCGACGCCCATATCCATCAGCCGCTCCCAAGCCTCAGGCCCGTCCGGGGCGTTCCAGAATCTTATCTTTTTCTTAAGCGCATGGGCCGAATCAACGGCCTTACGCACCCGCAGCTTCTCGTCCGCGGCCATGGGCCCGGTCCCGCTCCACGACGAGAACCTCCTGAAATCCCCGCTGAACAGCGCTATCCTTTTCAGCTGCGCCTTGTCGTACTCCCGGCCGGACTCCCCATCGAAGGACACGATGTCCGGATATTTATCCATATCGACCGGCCGGTTCCCCGTTATGACCACCCGTACCGCGCGCCGATTCACCCTTGCGTCAAAAACCTCCGGATAGCGGCTGAGACGGGCTATCAGCATCGAAAGCGCCGGTTCCGCCGGTGATTTCAGGTCCACCAGAAGCTGGAACGAATCCGTATCACCTTTCCATGGAGCGCCCCCGTTCCGCCGGAAAGCCTCCGCTATCGGTTCAATATAAAGGGCGTCCAGCGTGCGCTCAGGCCTTATCTCGTTCTCGTAGTGCGCGACATACAATCCGCCGCTTGAAACCCAGATATCGGTTTCAATGGAACCGAAACGCCTCTCGTAAGCTATCCTGAAAGGCGCCTCGTTCTTGTAATCGTTATGCGAATGTCCGTTTATCGCGGAATAGCGCGAAGCCGCCCCGGAGCAAGCCGTCAGACAGCAAAGCGTTACGGACAGTAAAAAAACCCGCTTCCTGGTCATATGCCGCCCCCCGGTTGGGATTTCAGCTGTTTTTCCTCGAAATTATCCACCGTATAGACGTAGATCTCCGTTGAACCCTCCCGCCACGCGTCGGCGGGAAGCCCCGCCTTTTCAAGGCACAGGGACGTCAGGAACTCCTCTCTCGTAGAGAAGTGCTCCCAGACCTGGGGCAGGTACGTGCCGGAAGCCCGGCCCTTCCTGACATAAACGCCGTGCCGGCCCGGCTCAACCTCCTCCCAGCCTGCCGCCCGCCTCATCGGCGAAAGCACCGATATCTCTATCCTCACCTCGCGCAGCTCGGACGCGGAAAGCGGGGGAAAACGCGTATCGCCAAAAGCGCTGGCAGGGGCCATCTCGGCCACAGCCGCGGAAAGGAGCCGCCGGGGCGTCATGGTGCCGATGCAGCCCCGCAGGGCGCCCTTTTTAGTCAGCGTGACGAACACCGCCGCCGGCTGGTTCAGCTCCGGGTCCGGGCTCAATTCCGGCGCCGCGGCCTTTTCCTTCTTCAGATGCCCCTCTATGCTCGCGCGCGCCAGGGAGAGAAGTTCGGCCTTCGCCTTTTTCCCAAGCGCGCGGGGAGCCCGCTTGCCTCCGGCGGTGAACAACCCGGCGCCATAGCCCACCACGCCGCCGTTATCGCCGGAAATCTTTCCGGAATGCGTATACCTCAGCAGCCGGAAGTCGTCGGCGCCGGCTTCCATGCAGGCGGCCGCTCCGACAGCCATGGCCGCGAAACCGCATGCGGCTGTATCCATCGCCCCGCGCGCGGCCTCCAGCAGCAGCGAATTCGCCAGCGCGAAATGTTCCAAATTCCCGTTCCTGACGGCGGTCTGGAACGACGCCAGCAGCGACAAATCCGACCGCTCGGCCAGTCCGCCGGGAGGATAATGCGACAGGTCCGAAGAAACGCAGACCACGGCCTTGCGGCCCTTTATCTTCCGCCCTATAACCCGCCCGAGCTCCTGAAGGGTCCCGATATCCTCGGTATTGACCAGTACCGGCACGAACCTGAACGGCCGGCCCAGCGCCTGCAGGAACGGCAGTTCCACCTCTATGGAATGCTCGCGCAAATGAGCGGACGGCCGCTCCTCGAAAAGCCCCGAAGCCAACATCAGCTCTCCGGCCAGCTCAGCATCTATCTCCGCCAGGCCGAGCGGCGTCGCGAACGACCCTGTTGTCAGTATGGACGCGCCGCGCACGGCCTCGGTGTGAGCGGTCCCTAT
>JAKLEK010000211.1 GCA_022703115.1 Elusimicrobiota bacterium | reverse complement strand
ATACCGGTGACGAGCAGGTTCCCGTTTATGGTCGTGGACGGCAGGGAGGCGGTATTGCCGCCGCCGGACGCCACCGTGAAACTGCCTCCGACCGTGACGCCCCCGGAAAAGACCGCGGTGGAGGCCTCTACCCCGCGATCGGCCCTTATCGTGCCGTTAACGTGCAGCTTTTCCCTGGGAGTGTTCGTGCCGATCCCGACGTTATAACTGTTGGTCTGCTGTATAAGCAGATCGTAGCCGGACTCGGACATTATCTCGTTCGAAAGAGCGGTCCAGTTGGAGTAGTCCCCTATCGATACCCTGCCGCCCCTGACGCCGAGGTTAGAGGATATCTCCCCCGCGGCCTGAAGGCTGTCGGAAGGGGCGGCGAGGCCGATGCCGACGCTGCCGTTGCTGTGCACGCGCATCCGCTCGGCCCCCCCGCTTACGAAGGATATGACGTTGTCGGTCCTGCCGAGCTGTATATTCTCCCCCCCCGCGCCTGTTATTCCCCCTCCCCGCACGTAGAGGCCGCTGACCGTCACCGAGCCGCCCGTCCTGTCGTAAACGCCTTCGCTCCCGACATAGACGGACCCGTCCACGTCCAGTCTGCCCAGCGGGGTGGCGGAGGCGAGGGGGCCTATGCCCATGTCGCCGGCGTTCGTGATCTTGGCCCTGGTGGTCGTACCGCGCTGAAAAACGATGTCGCCCGTTCCGGTGGGCGGCAGCGCGTTGTCGGCTATGATGTACGCGCTCCCGGCGTTCGTCAGCGTTCCAACCGAAGCCACGCCCGCGCTGGTCATTACCGTATTGTCCGGGAACCGCAGCACCCCTGAGCGCACCCAGACGCTGCTGTCCACGGTCAGGCTGTAAATGCTGGGCGTGGTCCCGATGCCGACGCGTCCGGTGGTGGTAAGCGTGGCCACGGACAGATCGGCGCCGTCCTCCAGCTTCTTTGACACCAGCGCGAAAGCCACGCTGTTGAGCTGCTCCCTAGGGGAGAGGACGTCGCTTTCCACCTGGATCTCCAGATAGAGGTTGCGGGCGCTGGAGAAAATGGAGACCGGCGGGTTGATGGAAGCGCTGAAGATGCCCTGTACGGCGTTGATGAGCTGTTCCGGCGCTGTATAAACGGCCGAACCTCCGGACGAGGCGTCGTATATCCTGAAAGTGATGTGGACCGGCCCCGTTATCGGCGCATTGTCCCGTTCCAGACGCCCCTGATAGTTCAAGGTGCCCGGCGCCGCTCCGGCGCTTACATCCCCCGCGAGGGCGGAAAACTCCGACGCGCATGCCAGTCCGGCGCCGAAAACCGCGATCTTAAGCCATTTCATATCCTGGTTCTCCCGTCCGGCCGCTTAGCGGTCCGTTCCCGGCCTTATCACCGCACTATGACCATCTTTCCGCGCTTTACGCTCCCGCCGCCTTCCACGATGTAGATATAAAGGCCGCTGGCCACCTGGCGTCCGCCGCTGTTGCGCAGGTCCCAGCCTATGCTGTCGATGCTGCTGCTCTTCTTGATGGTGACCACCAGCTCGCCGGATATGGTGTAGACCCGTATGGTCGCGTCCATGGTCAGCCGGGTGAAATTCACATTATTGCAGCCGCTGCCCAGGTTACAGGGATTCGGGTAGACGTGGGCTATGCTCACGTCGGTCTGGGCGGGACGCCAGGAATTGACGGTCCCCAGGGTTACGGTATAGCTCCCGCCCTTCAGGGTCTCCGAGCCGGTCTGGGCGGCGCTGCCCATCATAGTGTAGGCGCCCCCCCTCTTTATGGTCGAGTTCCCCACCGTGACAGCCTCCGCGATAAGTATCCGGTACGCTCCGGCCGCCATGAGGGCCTCCACGGCCCGGTACGAAGCGAGCGCCGCGAGGCACGTCAGGAACAGGAGCGCCGTCATTCCGCGTCCTTTCATACATAATATGATAGTCCGCCCGGCGTGAAAGGTCAATAGAATTTAAATTAAATCTTTGTTTCGGAACGGGCGGGACCGTCCCGGTAAAATGATATAATTTTCGTCAAGAGAGCCTGGAAAGGACCCGTGGGAAGATTGGAAAACATGGATATGGACCGCGCTGGAACAGGGCCGGAGAACGGACCCGGCGCCGCGTCCCCCGAAGGACGTCCGGCGATACTGGTGATACGTATGTCCTCCCTGGGCGATATCATACTCGCCGCCCCGGTCCTGCGCAATCTGAGGCGCCGCTGGCCGGACGCGCGTATCACCATGCTGGTCAAACCGCAGTTCGCCTCCGCGGCGGCCGGATGCCCTTTCCTTTCGGACGTGCTTCCCTTCCTCGGCATCATCTCTGCGGTCCGAGCGGTCAGGGCCGGCCGCTATGATCTACTGCTCGACCTTCACGCCAACCCGCGCAGCCGTCTTATCTCCGCCCTTTCGGGCGCCCGGCGCCGGATACGCTACCGCAAGGATTCCCTGGCGAGCCGGCTCTTCGTCAACCTCCGCGTGCCCAGTCCCGCCCTGGAAAAGCACACGCTGGAACGGTACCTGGACGTCCTGAAGGCGGCCGGAGTTCCGGCGGTCTATACCCGCCCGGAGCGGGGCGACTGGGTCGTGGAGGCCGGAGCGGTCCCGGCAGGGAACCGCGCCGGCCGGCTTTGCCTTCTGCAGACGGCCTTCCTGGGGGACGCGGTCCTTACGCTGCCGCTGCTCGACCGCATCAGGAAGACGCTGCCCGGCTGCAGGGTTACAGTCGTTTCCAGGCCTGATACCGCGCAGATATTCGCCTCGTCCGGACTTGCGGACGAGGTGCTGACGGACAACAAGCGCGCTGCCCGGTCCTTCTTCCGGGAATTCTTCCGGGTGCTGTCCGAACTGCGCCGCCGCCGCTTCGATATAATGGTGGTTCCGCACAGATCGCTCCGAAGCGCCCTCCTGGCAGGCCTTTCCGGCGCTCCCGTTCGGGTGGGCTTCGATTCCAGCGCGGGCAGTTTCCTGTTCACGCGCAAAGTGGCCTTCTCCTGGCTCCTCCACGATCTGGAACGCAATCTGACCCTGGCCATCCCCCTCTCCGCGAGCGGGACGGAAAAATCCGCCGGAACCGCGGCCGGGAACGCCTCCGTCGGAGCGGAAGCCTTCCCCGCGCTCGGGGGCGATCGCGACTCAGCCGCGCGTCTCGGCGCCGGCCCGGGTACCTTTATAGGCGCGAACCCGGG
>JAKLEK010000210.1 GCA_022703115.1 Elusimicrobiota bacterium | reverse complement strand
CACCCAGGCCCCGGAAGGCTCCAGACCGGTCATCCTCTCTTCCCACGGTCCCTCCACCCCCTCCATCGTAAAAACGGCCGCTATCCCCTCATACGCCAGGCAACTGGCCGCCCTCACGGGCCCCGGAGACACGGTACTGTCGTTCATGGAAAGGGCGAACATGGTCAACGTCCTCGCCGCCCGGCGCTCCGGACACCGAGCCGTCATCTGCGAACGCACCCGCCCGTCCGGAGAATTTTCCGGCCTGCGCGGCGCGCTGATGCGCCCACTGATAAAGCGCCTCTACCCCCTCGCCGACACCATAGCCGTCAATTCCCTCGGAGTAAAAAAAGACCTGGAGGACAACTTCTCCTTACCTGAAGGAATGATGACCCTCGTCAGGAACGGTTTTGATCTCTCCGGCATAGCGGCGAAAGCCGCTCTTCCGCTCGACGGCCCTTACACGGCGGTCTTCAAGAGACCGGTCGTGATAACCAGCGGAAGACTGACTGCGGCCAAAGGCCAGTGGCACCTGCTGAGATCTTTCAGGAAAGTGAAAGAGCGCAGAAAAGACGCCGCGCTGGTCCTGCTGGGTTCCGGCGAACTTGGCGGATATCTTCAGGGTCTGAGCCGGGAACTCGGCCTGAAGACCTTCTCCGCCCCCGGCGAGCCGCCTCCGGACGCCGACGTCTATTTCGCCGGATTCCAGGACAACCCTTACCGTTTCCTTTCGAAAGCGTCCCTCTTCGCCTTCACCTCCATCTGGGAAGGCTTCCCGAACGCTTTAGTAGAAGCGATGGCCTCTGGAGTTCCGGCGGTGTCGGCGGACTGCTCCGCCGGTCCAAGGGAGATACTCGCCCCGGACACTCCTTTCGAACTGCGCGCTAAGAAAGCGGAAGCGGTCCCCTACGGGATCCTTCTGCCCGCGCTTTCCGGACTCCGGCGCTCGGCCGCGTCCGGACTGGAGCCGGAAGAGGAGATATGGGCCGACACCCTCTCCCATCTCCTCGCCGACCCGGAAACGCTCGGCAGATACGCGTCCGAGGGTAAAACCCGGGCCGGGGATTTCTCGCTCCAGGCGGCGGCGGAAGAATGGAAGCGGCTGCTTTCGGGACCCGCGCGGCGGACTTCTACCAGATAAGATAAAGCGTATCCCCTGTCCCTGCCGGCGCGGACCGGGGTTTGGACCTGGGCTTGCCCGCCGGCTTCCTGGCCTTCTTTTTTACCGCGGCCTTCCGGACCGAAGACCGCTCCGGCCGCGCGGCCTGGGTCTTCCCGAATTTAAAAGTAAGAGTGAAACGGTGCGCGTCGCCCAGATCCCCCAGCGGGGAGAAGGCGTAGTCCACTCCGAGGCTGCCGCTGCGGAGGCCGAGACCAGCTGAGAGCCCCGATCCAGCGTTGCGGGAACGGCCGCTCTTATATCCGAGCCTGGCGAAGACAGTCTCCTTTCCTGTGATCGCGTATTCTCCTTCGGCCCCCAGGGCCGCCGCCGCTCCGGAGCCTCCGGCTTTGAGCAGCTCCGCGCTCAGCCAGGCCATACGCTCAAGCGTGTAGGCGGCCCCGGCGCGCCAGGTCCTGGGCAGGTCGAAACGGGTCCTGTGCAGCCGGATGGAGGTGCCCAGGTTCTGCAGCGCCGCGCCGAAGCGCATCTCTCCGCCGTAGTTATACAGGACGCCCATATCTCCCGCGTAGGCATAGGCCTTCTCTTCGGCGCCGCGCTGATATACGCTCTTGGCGAACAATCCGAAGCAGAGGTCCTCCCGATGCTTCCAGGCCGCGCCGACGCCGGCGGCCCCGTCCATGGCGCCGTAGCTGCCGGTACGCAGGCCGGTGGCGTCGTATTCGTCGAGGCTGGTGGAAAGGAGAGCGGCGAACCCGGCGAAGACGGACAGGCGGCCGGAGACGGCGTGGGTATAGGCCGCGTGTTCGTTGCGCAGTCCTTCGAACCATTCGGCGTGGGCCAGGGAGACCTGGTCTCCGCCGGACATGGCCGGACCGGCGGGGTTATAGAATATGGAGAGAGCGTCCTCGGCTACGGCGGTGAAGGCCCCGGCCATGGCGCCGGCCCGCGCGCCGGCGTCTATTTTCAGGAAAGCGGCGCCGTCCGACCCCGCGCCGGCCCATACGGCCCGGGCGAACAGGCAGGTGATCATGGCGGCCAAGATTATGTTTCTTCTACCCATATTTCCGCGCCGTTCGCAGCCAAGGTCCGGGGGCCTCATTACTGCCTGCCGCCGGCCGTCCGCCGATAACCGAAATGGCGCCGCGCCTTTTCAACCGCATCACCAGAAGATGTAGAACTTCCCGGTAGTCTTGCCGTAGTTGCCGGTCCTTACTACGTAAACGTAGAGGCCGCTGGCGGCCTTGGCCCCTCCGCTCTGCCTGCCGTCCCACAGTCCGTCGTTGTAGAAAGGGTCTATGCCGTCGCCGGGTTTAAGGGTGCGCACGAGTTCCCCCGCCACGTTATAGATGTCTATCTCCGGTCTGACGGCGTCCAGGGGAATGCCGCGTACTGTCAGGACGCCCGGCGACCGGTCGAAATAACAGGGGCTGGGGAAGGCTTTCACGTTGCCCAGACCGCTCTCGGCGGCGTCCAGCGCCCGAACCGAATAGACGGAGAAATGGGATACCTGGGCGCTCAGGCAGTTGGAAGCGGTAAGTCTCTGGGCTCCGTTCACCCGCGTCCATCTGGAAGAACTCTCGTCCAGCCAGTAGAGACCGGTCCGGCTCTCTTCGATATAATCGCCGTCTATGCGGCCGTCGTTGTCCGCGTCCGGATAGCACAGTTTAATGGTGACCGGCGCCAGGAACCCGGAAATAAGCGCTCCGGACGGCGACCGGGCGGTGAATTCACGCGTCAGGTCGCTGCCCTTTAACGGAATGGATTCGGAACGGGCGGCGTCCGCCAGGGCCGTTCTGGAAGCCGGCACGGTGGAGATACTGACCAGGAGGTTCCCGGAATAGACCCCGGCGGGAAGGGTGACGGAATAGGCGTCGCTGTTGCTCACCACGGCCCCCGCTGCTCCGCTCACCGCGGTATCCACCGGGAAAGAGCCACCGGAGGTTATGACGGCCCCCCGGTTGCCGGCTGTATCCACGGCGCTGAAGGAAAAGACGGCCGTGCCTGTCGAATACCAGGATTCGATGTACGTAGAGGCCGTCCAGGTGGCGGAATTGG
>JAKLEK010000021.1 GCA_022703115.1 Elusimicrobiota bacterium | reverse complement strand
GACGCCGAGTTCGGATTCTATTCCCATCTCACCGCCGTGGCGCTGCACTATCTCACGGGCTATTTTCAGGCCAAGTCCGAAGCCGGCCTTGCGCATTCCTTTGGCCGCCTCGGTCTGGAAGAAGCGTTCCCAGACGCGCGGCAGGTCTTCCTTTGAAATGCCTATGCCGGTGTCTATGACGCTGACCACCACGCGGTCGGGGAGGACTTCCGCCTTGATGGTCACTTTTCCGCCTTCTTTCGTGTACTGTATGGCGTTCGTGCAGAGGTTCTGCACTACCTGGCCTATCCGGGCGTTGTCGCCGGCTAGCGGCGGAAGCGAGGACGGCGCTTCCACGCTAAGGGTGAGTCCGCGCTTCTGCGCCGCTATTTTCACGCGCTCGTACACCACCTGGACCACGGAGAGAAGGTTCAGGTCCCCTATCTCGACCCGGAGCTTGCCGGATTCTATGGCTGCCAGGTCGACAAGGTCGGAGATGAGCACGTTCAGGGTCTCGGCGGAAGTCTCTATGTTGGAGGCGTATTTCTGCATCGCGGGCATGGCTTTAAGCTTGGCGTTCAGCACTCCGGCGTAGCCGATGATGGCCGTCAGCGGGCTCTTCACGTCGTGCGCCACGGTGGCGAAGAAGTTCTTCTGGAAGTCGTTTATCTGCGAGAGGCGGCGGTTCAGTTCGCGCGTTTCCTGTAGCAGGCGGGTGTTCTCCATCATCAGGAAACGGCGCTCCAGCGCCTTTTCCACGGAGAAGATCAGCCTGGAGGCCTCGACCGGTTTGAGGATAGCGTCGTCCAGGCCGAGCTCCACCACCTGGCTTACGCCCTGCAGGGCCGTTCGGAGCGGGTACTGGTCGACCATGAAGATTATCCGGAGGTCCGGGTCCTGCTCCCGCATCTTCTGCGTTATCTCCGCGCTCGAATGTCCGGAGAAATTTATGCCGGTGCCGATCACGGCCAGGTGGAAGGTCCCCTTCTGGCACAGTCTGAGCGCTTCGCCTCCGTCCATGGTCGCCGTAACTTCGTAGCCGGCCCCCATCAGGGCCTGGGCCAGTGCTTCGACGGCGGGTTTGAAATTGTCCAGCAGGAGCACGTGCTCGACTCCGCGCTTCTTCAGAACCACGTCCGAGCCGGCTATGAGCTCCGCCAGGATGCCGGCGATGCGACCGGCCTGGTCCCTGGGCAGGGAGACCGGCATGCCGTTGCGCAGGGCCTGAAGCGCGTAATTGGACGCCGGCATTCCGGAAACGAAGTAGCAGACGGCTTCCGGGGTGACGGCCCGGATCGCGGCGTCCTCGGCGCAGGCTTCCTCGAAGGTTCCCGAGAAACCGGCGGTCATAACGTTGCCAGGCATCGGTTCCGAGGAGGGTTCCGTTTCCTCTTCCCCTCCTCCCAGGAGCGACCAGATCTTGCCGTGCCGGGGCTTGGAGGACGCCGAGATCAGCATCTCCCTCTGATGGCGGACCAGTTCCGCGAGGCTGCCTGGCGGCGTCAGGGTGACGGCCCTGACCCCGGCCTGGGTCAGGGCGGAAAGGACGCCGCCGGACTTGGCCAGGACCTCGTCGGTGAATATGAGTACCGGGCGTATCGCCGTGCGCAGCTGGTCGGCGAACCCGGGCGGCAGAGGCCAGGGCAGGCGGCGCAGCGGGGCGTCGTGCGTGGGCGCGAAACTGGCGATGGACTCCAGCAGGAACATGTGGACCTTGGGGAACTGCTCGTGCACCGCGAGGAAGCTGTCGCGTTCGGCCGGAGGCACGCGGCTGAAGTCCACGACTACGGCGGTGCAGTCCCCCGCGCTGAGCCTTTCGGCGGCGTACTTAAGCGTGGGCACGCAGAGCGGCTCCATTCCCCTTCCGGCGATGGAAGGGGTCATCTCGTCCAGGAGTTCCCTCCCGGTCGAAACGAGCAGTACGCGTCCTTTGACACCCGTCATATCTAAGCCTTTTCCGCCTCTTCAAGATACTCGAGCGCTTCCATGGCCGCCTTGCAGCCGGCTCCGGCCGCCACCACGGCCTGCTTGTAGTACCGGTCCGTCACGTCTCCCGCGGCGAAGACTCCCGGCACCGAGGTGCGCGCGCGTCCGTCGGCGACTATGTAGCCGGAATCGTCCAGCGGAAGCTTCCCTTTGAAAATGGCCGTGGCGGGCTCGTGCCCGACGGCTATGAAAATGCCGGGGGTGTTCAGCTTTCGGACCTCTCCGGTGCGCACGTTGCGCACGCTTACAGCCGCGGCCCTTTCGCCCTGCGCTCCACCCGCGTCCCCGCCAAGCACCTCGTCCAGGACGTGTTCGTAGAGTATTTCCACTTTGGCGTTGTCTTCCAGCTTTTTCTGCAGGCGGAAGTTGGCCCTCAGCTTCTCACGGCGGTGAATAAGATATACCCGGCTGGCGAACTTGGTCAGGAAAAGCGCCTCTTCAGCGGCGGAATCCCCGCCGCCGATAACGCAGACCTCTTTGCCGCGGTAGAAGAAGCCGTCGCAGGTGGCGCAGCCGGATACGCCCTTTCCGGTGTATCTGGCTTCCGAGGGGATCCCCAGCCAGCGCGCTTTGGCGCCCGTGGCCGCTATGACGCAGGAGGCGGTAAAGGACCGGCCTCCCGCGGTCGAGAGAACGAAAGGGCGCCGGGAGAGGTCCACGGAAGCGACCTCCTCCCCAAGCACCGCTGCGCCGAGCCTGGCGGCCTGCCTGTGCATGTTCTGCATGAGGTCCGCGCCGGCCACCGGCTCGGGGAAGCCCGGGAAATTCTCGATCTCGGTGGTGAGCAGAAGCTGCCCGCCCGGGGAGGCGCCGCCGAGGAGGACCACCGAAGCCCCGCCGCGCGCCGCGTAAACGGCGGCCGTGGCCCCTGCCGGTCCGGCACCGATGACGGCTATCTGATAATGCTCGTTCCCGTTTTTCATCCGGAGAGCCCCGCCCGTTCCAGGAATTTCCTTACCAAGTCGACCGGAAGTCCGACCACGGTGTCGAAGCGGCCGTCTATCCTCTCTATGAATTCGTCCTCGGCGTCCTGAACAGCGTAGGCGCCGGCTTTGTCCAGGTGTTTGGAGGAAAGCGCCTTCAGCTCCCCCGCCGACAGCTTCCTGGCCTTGCAGCGGGAGGCGCCGAACCCGGTCAGCAGCAGGCCTTTCGCGAGCCAGACCAGCGAGACCCCGCTGTAGACCGTCTGCCATGAACCGTTCTGCAGCCGCAGCAGTTTCATCGCGTCGGAGCGGTCAGCCGGCTTGTTGAGTATCCGGCCCTTGCAGAAGACCACGGTGTCGGCTCCGAGCACCGGCCGTCCCGGGTTCCTGAGCGCCACGCTCAGGGCTTTCCTGCAGGCGAGGTCCTGGACCAGCAGCCGCGGCTCTCCGAAAGCCGCGGTTTCGGGGATGCGGCTGGGAACGCGGGTGAAGGATATGCCGGCTTCCCTCAGCAGGCGGGCGCGGCGCGGTGATTGTGAAGCCAGGATGAGCTTTGTATGCATGCCGGGAGACCGGCCGGGAACGCCCGGCCCTATTGTTTGACCAGCTGCTTGTAGATGACCGCGGCGATGAAGATGCCGGCTATGCTGGAGATATTGAACTTGAACACCAGGCCCAAGGTCAGCTCCACAAGGCTCAGGTCCACGGTAGTGGGGTTCAGGCCGGTGTCTATGCCGGTATTGATCAGACCGTTTATCTCTCCGGTCGGGAACCAGAAGTTGCCGAGCTTGTTTATGAACAGGCCCAGCAGGGAGCCGACCACTATGACCACGATCACATTGAGCACGTTCTTCATCTGCCGGTCCTTTTCCCCGCGTTCTTCCCCCGCTCCTTTCCGGCCGCGCGCGGCGGCCGGGTGTTCTCTCCGAGCCACTTCAGGTACGGGGCGGAGCCGCCGGAAATATCCAGGAATATCACTTCCGGCACCTTGGCCGGATGGTTGTCGGTCACGAAACGCCGCAGCGGTCCTTTCAGGCTCTTCCTGGTCTTTATGAGCAGGAGGCTCTCTTCGGCCCTTTCCAGCCTGCCCATCCAGCGGTACGTAGAAGAGACGCCCGGCAGAACCGAAACGCAGGCCGCCAGCCTGCCGGATACAAGTCCTTCCGCGAGAGCCTTGGCCGCGGCTTTGTCGTCAACGGTCACGCAGCAGACGGTATACGGCGTAGCCATATCGATAATATATAAATACTGCCGTCGGGAAGTCAAACCCGGAGAAAAACGCGGTACGGCCGGGTCCGGCCGGCTACTGAGGGAGATCGCAGTCGGAGAGGTCCTTCCTGGCCGCGTCGATCAGCGATTGATTGGATTTGCGCCAGGCCGCGTCCTCTTTCATCGCCGACCGGCAAAAGCGGGTTAAGCGGTCGAAAGCGGTCGTCTGGATATCGTAGAGCTCCCGCTGTTTCCGGTATAGTTCGTACGTGGGCAGAGCCCTTATCTCGGCGTCGTTTTTTACCGCTTCGGCCATGGTCAGCGTGCCCTTGCGCACCTTGTCCAGGTCGCGGTCCTTCAGGAGCCGGAAGAAGGCCGCGCTGTCGTCCATCGCCTCATGCGTTTCCGAGAGCCGCTCGCGCATCTTCCGCAGAGTGTCCATCGGTCTCCGGCATTCGGGCTGAACCGAAAGCGCCGCGGCGCGCGCGTCGCGTACCGCGGCCTCCGCGCCCTGCATGACGTAGGTGCAGAGATCGGACCCTATCGCTTTCGCGTCAGCCGTCTTCCTGAAGTCGTCGCTCTTAAGTCCTATCTCAAGGAGCACCCGGGCCTGGAACAGGACCGCCGCTTCCTCCTGCTCGGAGACGTTTTCCTCCGTGCCGAGGCCGACGTTCATCCTGTGAATATAGGCCGCCTTCGCCAGGGCCGCGGCCAGCAGCGCGTCGTTGTCCTTCAGGCCCCTGGGCAGGTGGATCCTGCCGGGCCCGGCCGGGAACGATCCGCAGCCGGCCGGCGCGTCGTAATAATCGAACAGGACTGGATTTCTGCGCAGGGCACGGAGGGTCGGAGCCGCCTCGCGGACGGTCCCGAGGAGGTCGAGGGCGCGTTCTATGGAAGGTTCCGCGGTAAGCCTTGCCGTACGCCGGTGCGGCAGACAGCCGCAGGCGCAGAGCATTATGACCGCGGCCGTTAGCGAAAGACGGTTCATTTGATCAGTTTCCTCAGCAGCTTCTCCACTTTATCCTTGACCGCCGGCTGGCCGATGATGGACTTGACGTCGGGTTTGACCGAGGGTTCGTCGAAAGTCCCCTTTACCGTCATACCGATGGGGGCGGGAAGGGACAATACTCCGGTCTCTTTCAGCCGCGCCGTTATTCTCAGGTCCAGCGCTTCCGAAGCCAGGTCGATGCCGCCGGACATGTCGGCGTCGGCCAGGTCCGAGGTCAGGGAGGAGCGCTGGACCTTCATCGCTCCGTTATGGAAGACGTAATCCCCCTCCATCCCCGAGAATGCGATCGTGTTGAAGTCCGGCAGTTTGAGCGCCTTGGCCGCTTTGGAGGCCTTGCCGAGGGCTATGAGCGGGTAGAGGGCGATCTTGGCCGCCTTGTTGCGCTTGGCCAGCGCGTACAGGTCCTCGAATTTTCCGCCGTTCACGCGGAAAGCGGCGCTCCCCGACAGTTTCGACGGGTCCGCGGAGACGTTCTTCATATCGTAGGTCAGCACGGTCTCTCCCGCGGTAAGGTTCGGATGGATAATGGACCCGAAACGGGTCCGGCCGGAGATGTCGAAGGCCGTCTGTTTTCCGGCCGGCCGCGCTTTCCCGGCGGCCGGAGCCGGGCTGTCCTGCTTCGCGCTCTCGGGCGGAGAGGCTTTGACCTTAAGGGTCTCCAGGTCCGTGTTCAGGGTTACGAGAGGATGAGAGAGGTAGTTCCTGACCCCGACGGAGATCTTGAGCGGAGCTCCGTCCAGCTTTCCCGCCGCTTCGGCTTTGACGTGGGTCCCGGAGAACTCGGCCGAGCCGTTAAGCCCGGTAAGGCTGCTTCCGGACGCCTCGGCCCCCACGTCGGAGAAGGCGGCCTTGCCGCGCGCCGAGAGGCCTTTGCGTGTGAACGACGCCTCGGCGCTGCCGGAAACCGCTCCGGAAGGAGCGTAAGCTTTCAGCTGAGGGTAGATGGCGGCTATGTCGCGCAGGTCTCCGGCGGTGAATTTAAGGCCGCCCGACATGGAGAAGGGCGGCGTTCCGGAGAACTCTCCGGACGCGGAGACTTTCAGGCTTTTGGCCGATATATCCGCGGATAGGACGCGCGTCCTGGCCGGCGAGAGGGCCAGCCTGGCGGTTATGTCCGTCAGCGGCACCTTTATCCCTTTAGGGACAGACCGGAACTTCTTCGCCACGTCCTTTGTATCCAGCTCCGGGACCTGCGCCCGCACGTCGGCCTTCAGCGAGTAATCGAATGCCGGGTCCCATGCTACGCGTCCGCTTATGGACCCTCGCGCCGGTCCGGCCCTGAAATCCAGTTTCCTGAAAGATACCTTGCCGGAGGTCAGCTTCAGGGACGAATCCGCTTCCAGCGCGGGTAAAAGCAGACGCGGAGGGACCTGAGGGAAATACGGCCTGAGCTCGCTGCTGGAGAAGGCCTTTACACGCAGGGACAGTTCCGCATCCGGTTCGATCAGGTCGGTAAGGCCTCCCTTCAGTTCGCAGACGATCTTTCCCGCCTGGAGTACCGCCCGTTCGATCTCGGCCCTTCCCTTGCGAGGGTCCCAGCCTCCAAGGGCCAGCCTTCCTTCGGCCAGCACCGGGAATTCGCCGTTCAGGTACGGGGACTTGAGCTCCAGGGTGAATTCGGTCCTGAATGGGAAGAGATCCCCGGCTGTCAGGGAGCGTACGCTCAGGTCCAGGCCCGAAAGCGTGACGGACATGGAGCGGTCCGCGCTGGAATAAACGATGCGCGCGTTCTTTACCGTTATGTCCGAGACGCTCAGGCCGATCGGCTTTCCCCGCCCCGGGGCGGGAGCCGGTTTTCGCTTCTCTTCTCCGGCAGCGGGCAGAAGGTCGGAAAGATTGTACGTTTCCTTGTTCACCTGAAGGACCGAGAGCGTAAGTCCGTCGGCGCGTATGGACCTGATCTTGAGTTCTTTCCTCAGCAGGGCCCCGAAGTCGGGGCGTACGCTGAACTCTCTGGCGGACATGAACTGTCCTTTTGAGAATCCTCCGGCCTCGGCCACTTTGAGGTCCTTTATGTATATGCCGCGCGGCCCCAGGTAAGCGGAACCGAGAACGATCTCGCGTTTCAGGTTCTTGCCGGCGTACTCCATTATGAGCGCCCTGACGCGTTCCGGAGTGAAATAGGCCCTGACCGCCAGCAAAAGCAGAACAATGAGCGAGAGCCCGAGGCCCAGGGTCCACGCCAGTATCCGGCCTGTTTTCTTCATCGAGCTCATTATACAATTCTTGCGAAGGTGCCGTCTCAAGGCCTATGGCCCTCAAACGGCCAATTCTTGCGAAGGTGCCGTCTCAAGGCCTATGGCCCTCAAACGGCCAATTCTTGCGAAGGTGCCGTAACAAGGCACGGTCACCGTCAGGGCTGAAACATTTACTCTAAAAATGCTAGCCTATCCTTCCAAATGGACTCTCAGAGAGTGCTTGTAGTCAATCTTAACCTGGCCGTTGATAAAACGGTCCGCATACCCGCTTTCAAACCTGACCGTACCCACCGGCTAGCCGAAACCATGGCGCAGGCGGGCGGCAAGGGGGTCAACGTCGCGCGGGCGCTGGGCGTACTGGGATGCCGGGCGGCGGTTTCCGGATTCATAAGCGGGCACAACGGCAGATGGATAGCCGAGAACCTGCCGGGAGAAAAGGCGCCCGGCCTGCTGGTCCGGCACTCCCGCGGAGAGTCCCGGATCTGTTATTCGATCGTGGACGCCGGAGGCAGATCCACGGACCTCAACGAAGAGGGTCCGGACGTGCCGGCGGAAGCCCAGCGCCGGATGCTGCGGACGCTGTCCCGCGCGGCTTCCCGTTTCCGTATGGCCGCCGTATGCGGACGTATGGCCATGGGGCTCGGGCGCAGGTTCTATTCCCGCATGACGGCCTCGCTTAAAAAGGCCGGATGTTTCACCGTGTTCGATACCAGCGGAGCCCCGCTGATGGAAGGGATAGAGGCCGGGGCGGATATAGTCAAGATCAACCGCTCGGAATTCCTGGAGGTGGCGGGCGGCCTTTTCTCCGCCGGCCGCGTGCGCCGGTTCTTCGAGAAATGCTCTCCTCTCGGGTTGAAGGCCCTCATAGTCACCGACGGTCCCAGGCCCACCTTCGCCGTCTCGCAGTTCGGCGAGTGGGAGGTCCGTCCTCCCCGTCTCGGCCGGGTCGTGAGCGCGGTCGGGGCGGGCGATTCCTTCATGGCCGGCTTCATTTCCGGCTTCATCAAAGGTCTTCCTTTCGAAGAGAACCTGAAGCTGGCCTCCGGCTGCGCGGCTTCGGACTGTCTCACCCTGGGCGCGGGGCTGATCTCCCGTTCCAGGTCCGGAATTCTGGCGAAAATGGTCAAGGTCAGGGAGCTCTGACGCCGCGCGCCGCGGCGGGAACATATCATGGAAAAACTGGACGCGATCGAAGCCGTGCTCGAAAAGGCCCATGCTCAGAACAGGACCGCTCTTCTGGAGACGGAAGTATACCAGATACTTTCCCTTTCCGGACTGAGCGTGCCGAAGTTCTTGTTCTATCCGTCGGAGCCGGCGGTACTTGACGGCGCGGCCGGGGATATCGTCTCCAGTCTGTCCGGCGGCAAGGTCGTGATCAAGATCGTCTCTTCCAGGACGCTGCACAAGACCGAGGCGGGCGGAGTCGTGATATCGCCGCTGGAAACGACGGAAGTGGAGAAGGCGGTCCGGGCGGTAAAGGGGCGGTTCCCGGAGGCGGAAGGTCTGATGGCCTGCGAGTTCGCGGAGCACTCCCCGTTCGCTCTCGGCGAGGAATTCATGCTCGGCGCCAGGTCGGACGACGCCTTCGGTCCTTTGATCACGCTCGGCGCGGGCGGGACGCACGCCGAAGGGCTGACTTCGGCGCTGAGGCCCGGTACCGGTCCCGGCATAGTTCCGGTCGACCTGGCGCGCAATTCCGGGGAATGGCAGGCCTTTCTGGACGGGAACTGGGCCTGGCGTTACGCGTCCGGCAGGGTGCGCGGCTCCCGGCGTTCGGTCCAGGACGGCGAAATGCTGAAGTGGCTGGAGGCTTTCGCTTACATAATGCGCTATTTCAGGGACGGAGGCGCTTCCAGGTTCGCGATCGAGGAGTTCGAGGTCAATCCGTTGGCCGTATCCAAAGGCGCTCTCATAGCGCTGGATGGAGTGCTGAGGTTCAGGCCGGCCGTTAAGAAGGGCCGCGCGCGGCCCTCCAGAAAAGGGGTTTCGGCTCTCCTGGCCCCCGCCACGGTGGCCGTGGTCGGGGTCAGCGAGAAGAAGAGCAATATGGCGCGCATTATCCTGAACAACATGCTCAAGGCGGGTTTCGATCCCGGCAGGCTGTTCATCGTGAAGGAAGGCGTGTCCGAGATCGACGGGGTCAAATGCTACGCCGGGCCTGGCGCCCTGCCCGCCGCTGTGGATATGTACGTAGTGGCGGTTCCCTCCTCCGAGGTCCCGGACGTGCTCGAGGCCGCCGGAGCGTCCGGGAAGGTCAACGGGGTGGTCCTCATTTCCGGAGGCATGGGCGAGAAGGCCGGAAGCGAAGGCGTGGCGGCCGGGGTGGAGGGCGCGATCGAGCGCGCCAGGCTGAAGAACCCGGATTTCGCGCTGAGCGGCGGGAACTCCCTCGGGATAGTGCTTCCGCGTTCCAAAGTGAACACCCTTTTCATCCCCGAGTACAAGATGGCCTATCCTCTGGGAGAGAACCCGCGCACGGCAGGAACGGCTTTCGTTAGCCAGAGCGGGGCTTTCGTCATTTCCGCGCTCAGCAAGATGCCCTGGCTCAAGCCCGCTTACAGCGTTACCGTTGGCAACCAGCAGGACGTCACCGTGGTCGATTACGTGGACCGGCTTTCCGAAGAGGAGGACCTTAAGGTCATTCTGGTTTACATTGAGGGGTTCAAGTACGCCGACGGACTTCTGCTGGCCCGGGTGATCGAGAAGGCCAGAAAGAAAGGGAAGCAGATAGTCCTCTACAAGGCCGGACGGACTGCGGCCGGACAGAAGGCCGTGATGGGGCATACCGCTTCCATAGCCGGCGATTACCAGGCCGCCAGGGCCGTGCTCGGCCGCGCGGGCGCGCTGGTCGCGGACGACTTCGACTCCTTCAACGACCTGGCGATGCTGGCCTGCCACTTTTCCGGTTTCTCTCCGGGTTCCGGCCGGGTCTTTTTCATGAGCAACGCCGGTTTCGAGGCCGCCGGGATGGCGGACAGGGCGGCGCCGCCGCTTTCCGCTGAGCCGGCGGGCGACCGTCTTGCGGGGGACATAAGGAAAGCCCTGAAGGAGCACAGGCTGGACGCCATCGTGGACGTGAAGAACCCTCTCGATATAACTCCGATGGCCTCCGACGCCGCGATCGGGAAGGTGACCGAGCTGGCCCTCCGTTCCGGGGAATTCGGCGCGGTACTGCTTTCGATGGTGCCGCTGACACCGGCCATGAACACGCTGCCGGCCTCCGGCTCCGAGTATCCCGACGACCTGGAACGCTCGTTCCTGGGACCGGCCGCCGAGCTTATGCGGCAAGAGAGGACGCCGCTGATCCTATGCGTGGCGGCCGGAGAGCTGTACGACCCTTATTGCGCCCGCGCCCTGGAACTCGGGATCCCCGTCTTCCGCTCCGCCGACCGCGCGGCGCTCAGGTACGGGGAATATCTGCGTTACGCGATGGAAGGCTGATCAGACGGCGCGGCCGAGGATGTCCTCTACCGCCGCCCGGTCGTAGTCCATTCCCCAGAGCTTTATAAGCCCCATGGCGTTCCCGGATATCCGGGGAATATCCGAGGCCGGAACGCCGGCTTCCGAAAGCCTGACGGGGCTCCCTATCCTGCGGAACCATTCCTCTAAAGCTCCGATAGTCCCCTCCGCGTTCCCGGTCCCGAACACGGCCTTTCCGAACTTTTCCAGCCTTTCAGGCCCGTCGTGCTCGAGATGGTATTTGAACCAGGCCGGCATGATGACGGAGAGTCCGGCTCCGTGCGCGATATCGTAGAGAGCGCTGAGAGAATGTTCTATGGCGTGGCTCGGAAAGCTTATTCCCCCGTATCCCAGGGACTGCAGTCCGTTCAGCGAGAGGGTCGCGGACCACATCATCGACGCGCGCGCGCCGTAATCGCGGGGGTCGGACAGGATACGCTCCGTGGCGGCTATGACGGAGCGCGCCAGGGCGTGCACCACCTCGTCGGTGACGGTTGCGTCCCTGTCCGACGTGGTGAAGTAGCCTTCGGAAAGGTGGGCGAGCGCGTCGACCGCTCCGTTGGCCGTCTGGGCCGCGGGAAGAGTAAGGGTGGTTTCCGGGTCCAGGATCGAGACCCTGGGGAAGAGGCTGGGCGAGGCGGTCGAGAACTTTTGCCTGGTCTCATCGTTCGTTATTACGCAGCCCTGGTTCATTTCGGACCCGGTCGCCGGCAGGGTAAGAACGGTGAAGATCGGCAGAGCCTCCTTTACGGCGGCTTTTCCGGAGAAGAGGTCCCAAAGGTCCCCCCGGTACGCGGCGCCGGCGGCTATGGCCTTGGCCTCGTCTATCGAGGACCCGCCTCCGGCCGCTATCACGATGTCGCAGGCGGAGTCCAGCGCTTTTCGCACGCCTTCCCTAGCGTGGGACAGCACGGGATTCGGCCGCACACCCGGATGCTCCACGACCGTTACGCCGCTTTCAGACAGGGATAATGCCACCTTGTCGTATACCCCGTTCTTTTTTATGCTTTCACGGCCGTAAACGAGCAGCGCCCTGCGTCCGGAGCGGGCCGCTTCCGGTCCGAGCTTGGCGATGGTCCCCTTCCCGAAAATTATCCTGACCGGGTTCCTGAACGTGAAATTCCTCATGTGTTCCCCCTCCGGAAAACCTTGGAATGGTTATAACCTGAAAAGCTCAGTAGAGCTTTCCCGCCCGCATAGCGGGCGCCCTTCGGGAGGCCGCTTGTCGCACACCGTGCATTGTCGCGGCACCTGCGCAAGCATTGGTATACACCGCTTCGGGCACGGCGCACATTGCGCTTGGCCCTCCGCCCGCTGATCCATGCGCGTGCCGTACAAAGAGCTATGCTCAACTGACGGCCTTCGCGGTGAATTCCGCGCTATAATTTTTTCTTCACTTCCAAAATGAATATTACATTACCTGCGGAATTCAGGTTAATTTTATAGAATCTTATTATGAAGCGCAATCTCAGGGTGCTGCATCTGAGCGAAAGTACCGGCTGGTCCGGAGGGGCCGCCCAGGCTCTGGCCCTTGCCGGCCGCCTAAGGGACCTGGGGCACCTGAATCTCGTCGCCTGCCCGGAAGGCGGGGACCTGTGGAAGAAAGCGTCGGAGGCGGGGCTGACCGTCTCGTCCTTCCGCCCCCGCCGGGACTACGACCTGATCCGCGCGTACGCGTTGGCCCGGCTGATCGCGCGCTGGAAGCCGGACATCGTTCACGCTCATCATCCCAAGGCGCACGCCATGGGACTGCTCGCCAAGGCGCTGTCGGGCCGGACCCCGGTGCTGGTGGCGGCGCGCAGGGTCTCTCATCCGCTGCTGCGTACTTTCTTCGCAAGGCTTAAATATGAAAGCCGGCTTGTGAACGGTTATATAGCCGTGGCCGAATCCATACGGCGCCAGTTCCTGGATTACGGCATTTCCCCGGACAGGGTAAGGACCATATACAGCGGAGTGGATACTTCCCGGTTCAGGCCCGCCCCACCTTCGGAAAGGGTGATACGGGAGTTGTCCCTGCCCCCCGGAGCGCCGGTCATAGGGCTGATCGGAAATTTCAGTTTCGACAAGGGACAGCACGTCTGCGCGGAAGCGGTGGGCAGGCTCCTGCGCGAGGGCCGCAAGGCGGTCCTGGTCCTGGCGGGGCGCGATACCGATTCCCCGGCGGCCATGGAGCTGCTGGCGCGGAAAGGGCTGCCACGTGAAAGCGTCCGGGCGCTGGGGCTCCGCCACGACGTCCCCGATATCCTGTCGGTGCTGTCCCTGAGCCTGAACTGCGCGGTTAAAGGCGAGGCTTTGAGCGGCGCCATGCGGGAATCCCTGGCAATGGGCATCCCCGTGGCGGCCAGCGATATTTCCGGGAACGGGGAACTGGTCCGCGACCGGGAGACCGGCCTGCTGTTCCCTCCCGGCGACGACGAGGCGCTGTACGTCCGGCTAAGGTTCGCCCTTTCAGAGCCGGCCGCCATGCGCGGCATGGCGGCCCGGGGGCTGGCCGTTGTAAAGGAGAACTTCACCGTTGAAGCCATGGCGCGGAAAACTTTCCTTTATTACCGGGAGCTTCTGGAACGTAAGTAGCGGGACGCTTTGCGGTTTATAGAAGTTTCCCCCGCAGCAGCCAGGCGGTGCTCAGCAGGGCGAAAAATCCG
>JAKLEK010000209.1 GCA_022703115.1 Elusimicrobiota bacterium | reverse complement strand
TCTCGCCTTTCCTAGCTAGGGGATGGGTGGAGCGAGGGAAGCGAAAAGATGGCTCGGGCGGCAGGACCCCGAACCCGGACCGGCCTAAGACAATCACAGAAAATGTCGGAGGGGTGCTCCGCAAACTCCGTCACCCGGCAGCCCAGCGTACCCGGGATAAGCGGCCGAGGGACGAGAGGTACCCCGCCCCCGAAGACGTGGAGAGTGGGGGACGGATTACTGGGCGGGGGAGCGGCGGTCGGGACCGGACGCTTCGGGGGCGCGGCCGAGCGCCAGCGAAAAGCGTTCAATGATTATTCCCGAGGCGGAGTAAAGCTCCTTCAGCGCTCCGGCCCTGTCGGTCCACTTCCCGGGATCGGCCATAACCTCGGAGAACAGCTCGCTAAGCCCGTTCTGTATGTGGAAAAAAGCGTCGTTCAGCTTCAGCAGCGAGACCGTCCTGAGCAGCCGCGAGAGACGCTCCAGATTCCCGGCTGACGGGTCGCGGCGGGTCAGCGCCACGGCGTCCATGGCGCATTCGGAAGCGTCCCCCGGCTCCGAAGGAAAACTCACGGCCACCCCGTGCCGCGCCAGGCTTTCAGCCATGTCATGAAGCTCGTTCAGCGTATCGGCTCCGCCTCCGGCGGCCAGCTCGGAGAAAAGCCCTTCCAGCGCGAACTCAGCGTACGCCGCGGCCTCCCGCCTCAGTTCGGCCGCCGCGGTATGGCCTTCACCGGGAACGGCTTCGACCGCGCGCAGATATCCGCCCAGCGTCCCGGCCAGCTTCTCCCTGCCCCCGCGGCGCACCGAGCGTACGAACCAGCCGATGACCGCCTCCCTCTGTCCCGCGGAAAGATCCTCGATCCCTATGCGCTCCGCCCTCAAAGCTCCCGCACCCGAGGCCACGGCGTCCATCCCAGCGGCAGACCCGCAGAGCTCCGAGAACCCGCCCATGGCGGCGGAGCCGCCCAGCCATACCTCCGGCAGTCCCCGGCCGCGTCTGACATACAGGAACGAAAACTCACCGGAGGATAGCACCAGCGGCTCCTCCGCCAGCAGTCTGCCGGAAACCAGCTCCAGGTCCCCAGGCGCGCGGGCCTTCATATCCTTCATGAGATAGGTGCGTCCGGAGGCGTCCGGCCCGGCCGGGCCCTCGCCAGAGAGGAGATTCCGGAATATACTGAACGCCGCCAGCTCTTTCGTGCTCTGCGCTTCGGACGCCGCCAGAGCCTCGTAGACCTTGCGTCCGTTGACGAAACTGCGTTCGTTCGAAGGCGCCAGCTCCAGGATCGAGAGGAATTCCTTCTCTATATCTTCCCCGCCAAGCTCACGCAGTGATGAGACGGCTTTCGCCGCGTATTTGAGGTCCTGCGCCGGCTCTATGCGCGAGATATCGGAAAAGAACCAGCCGCAGCTGGTGAACATGAAGTTCACGTCCTTCTGCAATTCCAGGAGCTTGAGAATGAAGGTCTTCTCTTCCGGAGAGAGGGGGCGGGCGGCGTGTTCCGTCAAGAAAGCTTCCGCGCTCCAGGCGGCCGGCGCCGAAAACAGGGACACGTATTCGTTCCTGGCCCGCCATGCGTCCTTCAGCAACGCCCCGCCCCGTTCCCTGTACAGGCTCGCGGCCTCGTTCCTGAGGAGTTCGAACGCGGCGCGCATGGGGGCGCGCCACATGGTGTGTCCTCCGTTCTCGGCGCCGCAGTCGCAGCCGCCTTTCCAGCGGCGTACTCCATGAGCGCAGCTCCAGGCCGTGCCGTCGCCGTCGGGCCCGGCTTTTATATCCGCCTCGTGCTCGGCGGGATGCGAATCCAGGTAGGAGGAGAGGTTGACCGTTTGCAGACCGTGCTTTCCGAACTCGTGCCGGAAGGCGTGCGCCAGGGTCATGTCGGAGAATTTGTGATGATGCCCGAAAGTCTCCCCGTCCACGGCCAGAAGAAGAAGCTGGTCCTCTTCCGGTTCCCGGTCGAAGGCCGCGGCCAGGCCGGAAGCGAAGCTTTCGGAATTTCTGATGGAGCCCTCGAAAGCTACGGCCTTAGACAGCGGGCCGTTATAGAAGAACAGGGCTATGCTGCGGCCGCCGATCGGCGTGCCGTCCGGAGCTCTGTCCCTCCAGACGTACGGACGCCTGGTGTCGAAGTTCCCGTCCGAGACGTCGGTCCAGACGCGGGATCCGGAGACCTTTATCCTCTCCGCCTGGTAAGGCGAGAGTATGGCGTACCGGAGCCCCTGGTCTATGAGCAGGCGCAGGGTGTCGGCGTCGGCCGCCGTTTCCGGCAGCCACATGGCTTCCGCTTTGAAGCCGAAGCGCCGTTCGAAATCGGCCAGTCCCCAGAGTACCTGGGTCAGGCGGTCGTCGAAAGGCGCCAGCGGCAGAATGGAATGGTTATAGGCCTGGGCTATGGCGTTGGACCTTCCGCAGGCCGCCCTCGACGCCGCCGCCGCGCCGGTTATCCTGGCGTAGCACGCGGGGTGGCGCTTTTCCAGCCACGAAAGAAGGGTCGGACCGAAATTGAAGTTCAGATACCCGTAGTTGTTCACTATCTCCACCGCTCTGCCCCTTGAATCGTTTATCCGGGCGTAGGCGTTAGGGATATAGCACTCTCTGGCTATGCGCTCGTTCCAATCGGCGTAGGGATGCGCGGAGGCCTGCCTTGGAATGGCGCCGGTCCATGGGTCCTCGCGCGGAGGCTGGTAGAAATGCGCGTGTATCGCCAGATATTTTTTCCCTCGCTGGTGTTTTTTCATAAAGATGTATTACCGTCCCCGGCGATAGTGGAAAGCCACAGCAGTTCCTTCTCGTAGGCCGCCCTTGACCGATGCCGCAGCGGGCCGAGCGGCTCTTTCTTCAGTAACGCTTCCAGGAACGGGTTCCGGGCCGCCTTTCCGGAGAGCGCGGCCAGTTCGGACAGGAGTATGCGGAAATTCTCGAAGCTGGACATGGTCTTCAGTGCGCCCAGGCCGGAATAATCCTGTTCTTCGCAGACCAGTGCCAGGCGCAGGTCCCCGGCGAGTATGTCCGCGGAGAAAATGGTCTCTTTCGGCGGCGGCGCCTTCCGCTTTTTCTTCTCCGTTCCCGGGTAAAGACTGTCAGGCAGCTGGAGGCCTGGCAGATAACGGGCCTGCAGCGAGGCGATCATTCCGGTCAGAGAATCCTTAAGGTCGGCGCCGGGGTCCGGAGGGGGGAGC
>JAKLEK010000208.1 GCA_022703115.1 Elusimicrobiota bacterium | reverse complement strand
CTTCGTGCCCCGGATAGTGAAGCAGGAACTGGACGCCCAGACGGCGTACCGGCGCGAGCGCGGCGGCAGCCTGATGCTGGACCTGGCCGCCAACGAGATAAAGGTGAAGGACAGGGTGGTGCTGCGCAACGAGCATTTCGTAGCTTTCATCCCCTATTTCGCGCGTTTCGCTTTCGAGACCTATATAGTCCCGCTGAGGAAGGTGTCCAGGATAACCGATCTGGACGCGGCGGAGACCAGGTCGTTCGCCGAGATCTTCCGGACGATGCTGGTGAAGTTCGACAATCTGTACGGTATGTCGTTCCCGAACATAACCATGTTCCACAACGCCCCGACCGACGGGGCGCCGGAGAACGAGGAATTCGTCTTCCACGTGGAATTCTATCCCCCGATGCGCAAGCCGGAGACGCTGAAGTATCTGGCCGGGTTCGAGAGCGGCGGGGGGAACATAATAAATCCGGTCATGCCGGAGGCGGCGGCGGAGCAGTTGAGAAAGGCGTCGGAGGTCCGAGTCAGGGGGTAAAAAGGAAAACATATGGAATTAAAGTTCGACCTGAGCTGGATAGACTACACGATAATGACGACGTATTTCGTTTTCGTGATAGGGATAGGCTGGGTGCTGAAACGCTACATGAACACCAGCGAAGAGTTCCTGACCGGGGGTAAATCCATACCGGCCTGGATCACGGGGCTGGCGTTCATATCGGCGAACCTGGGCGCTCTGGAGATAATAGGGATGGGGGCTTCGGGCGCGAAGTACGGCATGACGACCTGCCACTTCTATATAGTAGGCGCGATACCGGCGATGCTGTTCCTGGGCATCTTCATGATGCCGTTCTATTACGGCTCCCGGGCCAGGTCGGTGCCGGAGTACCTGAAACTGCGTTTCGACGAGAAGACCAGGGGCTTCAACGCGCTTTCGTTCGCCACCATGACCATCTTCGCCTCCGGCATTTCGATGTACGCGATGGCGATGCTGATGGAGACCCTGCTGGGCTGGAGCTTCGCGTTCGGCCTGCTGATGTCGGCGGTGATCGTGCTGACCTACACGTATCTGGGCGGCCTGACCTCGGCGATCTATAACGAGGTGCTGCAGTTCTTCCTTATAGTGATAGGCTTCCTGCCGCTGGTCTTCCTCGGAATGAAAGATATAGGCGGCTGGGCCAACCTGAAGGCTCAGCTGGCGCAGGTGGCCGTGCAGAACGGGCTCGGCCCGGACGCTTACACCAGCACGTGGCGGAACATGGCGAGTCCGGCCGGGAACCCGATGGGCGTGGAATGGTTCGGCCTGTTGATGGGGCTGGGCTTCGTGCTTTCGTTCGGGTACTGGTGCACCGACTTCCTGGTGGTGCAGCGGGCCATGGCGGCTAAGTCGATGAACGCCGCCCGGCGGACGCCTATAATAGGCTCTTTCCCCAAGATGTTCATCCCCGTCATAGTCATAGTCCCGGGCATGATCGCGATGGCGCTGACCTCCAACGCGGCCAGCGGTTTCACGCTGCCGCTTAAGGACGCGGGCTACGATTACGACAAGGCGATCCCGATGCTGCTCGGCCATTACGTGCCGACCGGCGCGCTGGGCCTGGGGATAACGGCCCTTATGGCGTCGTTCATGTCCGGGATGGCCGGCAACGTTACGGCCTTCAACACTGTCTGGACGTACGATATCTACCAGAGCTACATACGTCCCGGCCAGTCCGACAGGCATTACCTGAAGGTCGGCCATATGGCGACGGTCTTCGGGATACTGGTCAGCATGGCGACCGCGCTGGTGGCCAAGATGTTCAACAACGTGATGGACTTCCTGCAGCTGATCTTCGCCTTCATAAACGCGCCGCTGTTCGCCACCTTCCTGCTCGGCATGTTCTCCAAGCGGACGACCGGGCATGGGGCGTTCTACGGCCTGCTGGGCGGGACCGCGGCCGCGGCGCTGCATCACGGCCTGACTAAGCCGGCCGGCGCGGCCAGCCTGATAAAGGGCGGCTGGCTGGGCTCGACCCTGCACCAGTATCCGAGCGAGATGGCGCAGAACTTCTGGACGGCTATCTTCGCGTTCGGCGCCTGCTTCGTCCTGACCTACGTGATATCGCTGTTCACGGCGCGGACCAAGACGGACGAGGAGCTCGTCGGGCTGGTGTACTCCCTCACCCCTCGCGTGGTGGAAGAGGAGACCAAGTGGTACAAGCGGCCTGTTTCGCTGGCCGCCCTGGCCGGCGGCATAGCGACGGCGATAACTATAGCGATCTGGTGATAATATGGGAATGGATATAAAACTTCCGATCGGTCTGATGTTCGGCCTGCTGGGCCTGCTGCTGGCGGGCTTCGGGATATTCACTTATTCCGACGCCGGTATGTACGAGCGGTCGCTGGGGCTGAATATCAACCTCATCCTGGGTTCGATGATGCTGGTGTTCGGCGTCCTGATGATCGCGTTCTCCAGGAAAAAGGCCGGATAACGGCCGCCGCGGGGCCGGGGACAGGCCGGCGAAGCGCGCCGGCCTGCGGGGCCGCGCGTAGTCGCGCGGGGAAACGACCATGAAGATACTTGTCTGCGGAGGGGCTGGGTATATCGGCAGCAATATGACGGCCGCGCTGCTGAAGGCGGGCCATTCCCCCGTCGTGTTCGATAATCTCAGCAAGGGACACCGCGCTGCGGTCAAGGACGCGCCGTTCGTGGAGGGGGATTTCGGGGACCCGGAGGCCATCCGGAAGGCGCTCCGCGGGAACAGGATAGAGGCGGTGATGCATTTCGCCGCTTTTATAGAGGTGGGCGAATCGGTGGAGAGCCCCCTGCGCTACTACGAGAACAACGTGAGCCGGACGCGCACCCTGCTGCAGGCGATGGAGGAATGCGGGGTAGAGAAGTTCGTTTTCAGCAGCACCGCGGCGGTCTACGGGATGCCCGAGACCGTCCCCATTACGGAGAGCACCGCCAAGCGCCCCATCAATCCGTACGGCGAGACCAAATGGGCGGTGGAGCGGATGTGCCATTTTCAGTCCATGACCGGAAGGCTCAGGTACGCCGCCCTCAGGTATTTCAACGCCTGCGGGGCCGGTTCCGGGGGGACGCTCGGCGAGGACCATAGGCCGGAATCCCACCTTATCCCGATCGTGATACAGGCGGCGATGGGGCGGCGCGACGGAGTGAAGATCTTCGGCGCCGATTATCCGACGCCGGACGGGAC
>JAKLEK010000207.1 GCA_022703115.1 Elusimicrobiota bacterium | reverse complement strand
TCAGCCGTCGGAATTCTCGCGCATAGGGCTTATCCTCGTGCTGGCCAACTATCTGGACAAGAGGATAACGAAGATAAGGGAATTCAGGGTGGTGCTGGGAGCCCTCCTGCTCAGCCTGCCTGTATTCCTCCTGCTCATAAAACAGCCGGATTTCTCCGGCATCCTTCTGACCCTGCCGGTGGTGCTTATAATGCTTTTCGCCGCCGGCGCGGATATCTTCCACCTGTCCATAATACTTGGTTACGCCTTCATCTCCGGACTGTTCCCCATACTGTGGACGATAATCAACCTGAATCCGGAGCTTATGGACAGCCAGCTGGTCTCTTATTTCTTCAGGCTTTCCGATTTCGGCTGGGGCGCCTTGTTCTTCGTGGCCGGGACCGGAGCGGCGGCTTACCTCATGTGGCTGTTGTCGGTAAAGCTCTATTCCAATATTTCCGGGGTTTTCTTCGGCGGAGCGGCGCTGGTGCTGGTGCTCGGTTTCTTCTCCGGAGTGCTGGTCAAGCACCAGATGAGGGAGTACCAGCAGAAGCGGCTCCAGGTATTCCTGGCGCCGGAAGCGGACCCGAAGGGGGCCGGGTACAATCTTCTGCAGGCCAGGGTCGCGATAGGGTCGGGAGGCCTGTTCGGGAAGGGAGTGTTCTCCGGGACCCAGTCGCGGCTGGGCTTCGTGCCGGAGCGACATACGGATTTCATCCTGGCCGTGGTCGGGGAGGAAATGGGCTTCTGGGGCATGATGCTGGTCGCCGGGCTGTACGTGGCGCTTCTGCGCCGTGTACGGCTCTGCGCGAAGCTCGCGCGGGACCGTTTCGGCTACCTTGTGAACTGCGGAATATTCGGGATGCTGATGGTGTATTTCTGCATGAACTTCGGCATGCTGCTGGGCTTCACGCCGGTGGCCGGAGTGCCGCTGCCCCTGGTCTCCTACGGCGGCTCGAATCTGGTGGCGACCCTGATGGCGCTCGGGCTCGCGCAGTCCATTTACGCGCGCCGGTACGCGCTGGTCTAGCGCGAGGCGCCGCCGGCGGCGAGAAGGCGAAATACAGGGATAGCGGACGAATAGAGGCATGGACAATATTCCAAGATCGCGGATGAGGCTGCGTTTCGCGAGGCGCGCCGCGGCCGGGAACATATCCCATCTGGAGCAGATAAGGGAATTGAGGAGGATCGCGTCGCTTTCCGGGCTCGATCTCTGTCCCGCGCGTTTCGGCGGAAGGGCGGTGCCCAAGATGGCCTTCGGGCCCGCGCTGCCTGCCGGCTGCGGCAGCCGGTGCGAATACGCGGACCTTTACCTCGCGCAGAACTGCGCCGAGAGCGCGGCCGCGGCGAGGCTGTCGGCGGTGGCGTCGGAATATCTTGAGCTGGTGTCGGTGAAAAGGGTGCCGGTCTACTTCCCTTCCATCGAGGCGTGCGTCGGCGCGGCGCAGTATCTGATGGAGGCCGGTCCGGGGGAGATGCCGGAGCGGGCCGCGCTGGACGCCTTCCTGGCCAGGGAAAGCGCGCCGCTGCTGAAGAAGGACCGCGGGGGGGAGGACCGGACCATAGACGCGCGTCCTCTGGTGCTGGAAGCGTCGCTGGACGGCGCCGCCGGAACCGTCCGTCTCAGGCTGAAGCTGGACCCGGGCAGGAACGTCAGACCGGCGGAGATACTCGCTCTAATGGCGGGCCGGGAAGTCCCGGTCAGGCGGCTGGAGAGGGAAGAACTGTTTTGGATAGATTCGAAAGGCGTACTGGAGATAATTTAAAGGAGAACCCGGTATCATGAACCAGAAGAACATAAAGAAAGAGATATTCGCCAACACATCGTTCGAGGAAACGCGCATAGCCATCCTGGAGGACGGACGTCTCGCGGAGCTGTTCTGGGAACGGCGGAGCAACACCAACATAGTCGGCAATATATACAAGGCCGCGGTGGAGAACGTGCTGCCCGGCATTTCAAGCGCGTTCCTGAACATCGGCCTGGATAAGAACGCTTATATATATATATCCGACGTTCTCGGCGGACAGAAGGAGCCGATCGAACGGCTCCTTAAAAAGGGCCAGGAGGTCATGGTCCAGGTGACCAAGGACGCGATCGGGACCAAGGGTATGAAGGTGACCATGGATATCTCGCTCCCCGGCAGGTATCTGGTGCTGACCCCGTTCCAGGAATTCGTCGGCGTCTCCAAGAACATAGAGACCCCCGAGGAAAGGAAGAGGCTTTCGGAGATCCTCAGGAAGATAACGGTGGATAACGAACTGGGCAAGAGGGGCTGTATAGTGAGGACCGAGGCGGAGGGGGCCAGCGAGGAGGAGCTCGAGCGGGAACTGAAGTTCCTGTTGAGATTCTGGGAGTCCGTGCAGAAGAGGTTCGAGGAGGTAAAGCCGCCTTTCCTGCTGCACAAGGACATGGATATGACGCTGCAGGTCGCCCGCGACATCCTTTCCAACGACGTGGCCATCTATATGCTGGACAACAAGGAGGACTACGAGTCCACGCTGGAGTTCGTTTCCAAGATATCCCCGGACCTCAAGGACAGGATCAAGTATTACGACGGCAAGACCCCTATTTTCAAGGCCTTCAATATCGAGAAGAGTATAGAAGATCTGCGCAAGATAAAAGTCGAGCTCCCGAACGGGGGCAGCATCATCATACAGGAAGCCGAGTCCCTGTGCGCCATAGACGTCAATACCGGCCGTTTCACCGGCAACCGCTCGCAGGAAGAGACGGTCACAATGACGAACATAGAAGCCGCGCAGGAGGTGGCGCGTCAGCTGCGCCTCAGGAACATAGGCGGCATCATAGTCATCGACTTCATAGACATGAAGAAGGCCTCTAACCGTCACAAGGTCGTGGAAGCGATGGAGAACGCCGTGCGGCGCGACCGGGCCAAGATACGGATACTGCCGATCACCCGCCTGGGCCTGGTGGAGATGACCAGGGAGCGCAAGCGCGAGAGCACTTTCAGCCTTCTGACGGAGGAATGTCCGGAATGCCGCGGTTCCGGCCGGGTGCTTTCCAGCGAAAGCATCAGGATAAAGATACAGCGCGACATACAGAACCTGACGCTGGGCCGGCCGGGCGGCAATCTCAGGGTCATAGTCCATCCTATGCTGTTGGAGGTCCTGAAGAAGAAGCAGGACCTTATCGAGAAGAACGTGCACAGGAGCGTGCGGGTGCTTTCCGACCCGATGCTTACCTGGGA
>JAKLEK010000206.1 GCA_022703115.1 Elusimicrobiota bacterium | reverse complement strand
GCCAGCCGAGGGACTTTTTTATGATAGCGACATGCTCAGGCTCGGTCTTCCATAGACCGGCGTCCTTGTTCCAGAGGCGTTTAACGAAGTCCTTCGCGAGCGGGCCCGCGGCGTCGGTCCGCGGGGGTTCGAATGACCGCCGCCCGCCGCCGGCCTGGAGCGTCCGCTTTTTCCCCTCCAGCAGGCGTATAAGAGCGTCGTGGGCGCGGGAAAAAAGTTCCACTCCGTCCTTTTCCAGGGAATCCAGGATGCCGCGGAAGTCCACGCCGGCTTTTTCCAGGGCCGGGAAGAACCCCTCGGCCGCCGCCAGGCGCTCTTTCAGGGGCGCGGTCTCCGGGTTACCGTGGTCCAGGAAGGCTTTCAGGGCCGGCAGAGGAAGGGTGTTCACCGAACCGGGCAGCATGAGCGCGTCGGCGTAGAGGGTGTCCTTGTAGGCCGGGTTCTTTACGCCGGTGGAGGCCCAGAGTATGCGCTGCTTCTTCGCGCCTTTCGCGGCCAGCTCCCTGAAAGCCGGGCTGGAGAAAACGGCGGAATACTTCCCGTACGCTGCCAGCGAGTTGGCTATGCCGGTCCGGCCCTTCGCCGCGGCCGCCTGCTCTCGCGCCTCGTTCACGTCCAGCGCTTCCTCGGCCTGTATCAGGGCCTCCAGCTCCTCGTCGGTGCGGGTGTCGATGCGGCTGACGAAGAAGCTGGCGACCGAAGCCAGCGAATCCACGGGGAGGCCGCCGGCCGCGCGCCAGGAGACGGCGTCGATATAGGCCTTTACGGTCTCCTCGTACCTGTCCGGCGAGAAGATGAGTGTGAAATTTACGTTCACGCCTTTTTTCAGCAGCTCGGCCCCTGCCCTTACCCCCGCCGGAGTAGCCGGGACCTTTATCATCACGTTGCCGCGGGCGATAAGGCCGAAAAGGCGCGTCCCTTCCCTGACAGTGCCTTCGGCGTCATCGGCCAGGTCCGGGCTGACCTCGATGCTGACGAAACCGTCGGTCCCGCCGGAGGCGGAATGGACGTCGGAGAAAAGATCGGCCGCGCGCCGTATATCCGAGATCTCAAGCGTTTCAAGTATGGTTCCGGGGGATGCGCCTTCGGCGGCGAGGCGCTCTATCTCCTCGTCGTAGAGGGCGGACCCGGAGATGGCCGCCTCGAAGATGGACGGATTGGACGTGACGCCGGTTATCCCCAGTTCCTTTATCATTCCCGCCAGGGAACCGTCCAGGAGCATCTCTCTGCCGAGACTGTCCAGCCACAGGCTCTGGCCGGCTTCTTTGACCCGCTTAAGCATGTCCATGGTCCTCTCCCAGGCGCGCCGCGCCGCCGGCTATCTCTCGAGCGCCCTTATCTTGTCCAGTCGCCTCACGTGCCGGGCTTCGTTGGAGAACTTCGCGCCGGCGAAAGCCCCCGCTATTTCGGAGGCCAGCGCCGGTCCTATCACCCTGGCGCCGAGGCACAGCACGTTCATGTCGTCGTGTTCCACGCCCTGGCGGGCGGAATAAGTGTCGTGGCAGACGGCGGCCCGGATCCCTTTGAACTTGTTGGCGGCTACGCAGGCGCCGACGCCGCTTCCGCACAGGACCACCGCTCTGTCGGCCTTTCCTCCGGCTACGGCCATGGCGGCCCTGGCCGCGAAGTCCGGGTAATCGACCGGTACGTCGGCCGAACTGGCGCCGAGGTCCTCCACTTCGTGGCCGAGCCCTCTCAGAAGGTCGGAAAGGACCTTCTTCAGGGCGAATCCGGCATGGTCGCAGGCTATGGCTATTTTCACTTTTTTCTCCGTTCCGCGTTGAGCCTCTTCCGAAGATTCTATCATTATACGCCCGACGCCGGTAGCCGCCTCCGGCTCCGCTCCGCGCGGAGCCCTATATCCTCTCGACCGCGGTCTTGCGGATCCAGCCTTTTATGCCTTCGCTGGGTATTCCAACTTCGTAATAGGCGGCGTCGGTGTCGTCCAGGACCTTGACCAGCCTCGCCTCCGGCAGGGCGGCGTAGGTCTTGAAATTGTGTCCGGGTCCGCTCATCAGCGGCACGGAACCCTCCGCCGTTATCACGGCCGCGCCGCTGAAAGGTCCGGAAGAGCGCGCGGCCAGCCAGAGAAGCGAAAGCGCCAGCATGAGGCCGCAGCCGGCCGCCAGTCCGCCCAGTTTCCCGCGCAGGGCGGGCCTGAGGAAGGAGACGGAGAGCAGAGCGCAGGCGAGCCACCATAACGCCGCCGCGGCGGCCGACAATTCCCGGTCGGAAAGGAAATAATACAGGTAGTGCAGGGCCCTGGGGACGCCTTCCGGCACGAATATCTGTCCGGAGCGCTTCAGGACGAACTCGAGATTGGCCCTTATGTCGGCGTCCCTCGGCGCGAGGCGGAAGGCCCTGGCGTAGTTCAGGAGCGCAAGGCCGTTCCTGTCGAGCCGGAACCAGGCGTTCCCCATGTTGTAGAACGCCCAGGGGCTGCCTGGTTGGGCGGCGGCGAATTTGCCGTAGACTTCGAGCGCGGCCTGGTAGTCCCCCTTCTTGTAAAGGTCGTTGCCGGCCGCCTGTCCGGCGGGGTCGTAGGCATGGACCGGAACGGAGAACAGGATCGCGAACGCCAGAAGCGGGATGTTCATCGTTTTTTCCCCGAAAATTCCTTTTCCAGCACGGGCAGCAGCGCGGAATATTTTTCCAGCATGTCCTTCACCTCTTCGTACCCGGTGCCGGCCGGGGAGAAATGCAGCGCTTCCAGTTTCTCCCACAGGTCCCTTATCTCCCCGAACGCGTATTCCCCGGCGCCCGGGAACCTCTCCCGCAGCAGGGAGAGGGTGCGCTTCATGGTGAGCCCGCTCACTTTGTGTCCGGATTTATCGCGCAGATAATCCAGCAGGGAATCGTAGAGCAGGGCCGCCGCCTCGGCGGGCGAGCCCCCGTTCATTCTGGCCCTGGCCGCGGCTATGGCGGCGCCGGCTTTGGCGCGGGCTTTCCGGAAACGGAACAGCAGCGGGTTCCTGTCCCGGAAGTCGTTGAGGCGCGCCAGCCAGAAACTGGCCAGAAGCAGCAGGGCCGGCAGGACGTGGACCCATGGCGGCAGGGCCGAGAGGCGTACCGCGAGCGCCGCGAGTCCCGGCGTCCCGGTCCGGTCGCTCACGTAACGTATGTCGGAGGCTATCGCGGTTATGCCGGCCGCCGGGGCGTCGTGCGTAAAGGAGAAAGTCTTGCCGCCTCC
>JAKLEK010000205.1 GCA_022703115.1 Elusimicrobiota bacterium | reverse complement strand
ATGTCCAGCAGCCGCGGGATACCGCCTATGTCGCCGAACTCCAGCTTGTTGAAGCGGTACTTGCCGCAGGCGAGGGTAAGTATCACGGTATCCTTCGGCGTCAGTTCGGCGAACTCGGTGTAATAGTTGCGGCCGGGTTTGGCGCCGTCGCAGCCGCCTATCAGGAAGAAGTGCCTGATCTTGCCGGCTTTTACCGCGTCTATCACCTTGCCGGCCACGCTCATCACCGCCCCCCGGGCGAATCCGGTCATGATCCATTTCTCCTCGCCGTCCGAAGCGAAGCCCTCGGCCGCCAGCGCCGCCTGCACGGCGGGAGAAAAGTCGCCGTTCTGGAGATGCTTCACTCCCGGCCAGGCCACCAGGCCGCTGGTGAAGATCCGTCCCTTGTAGGATTCGGCGGGCCTCTGGATGCAGTTAGTTGTCATCACTATGGCGCCAGGGAACGCGGCGAATTCCTTCTGCTGGTCCTGCCAGGCCCCGCCGTAGTTCCCGGCCAGATGCCGGTATTTTTTCAGGCCGGGATAACCGTGCGCCGGCAGCATCTCGCCATGGGTGTAAACGTTTACGCCCTTCCCTTCCGTCGCCTTCAGTATGGCTTCCAGGTCCTTGAGGTCGTGTCCGGAGACCAGGAGCGCCTTTCCTTTGAGCGGCGTCGTCCTGACCTTCGTGGGGACCGGCTGGCCGTAGGAGCCGGTGTTGGCCTCGTCCAGCATCTCCATCACGCGCAGATTGACCTCGCCGCATCTCATGTTGTAGCCGATCAGTTCGTCCACGGTCGGGTTCGGCCGCGTCAGGAAGTCCAGCGCTTCATGCATGAACGCGTAGACCTTCTCGTCCTCCACTCCGAGTATGAGCGCGTGGTCGGCGTACGCGGCCATGCCTTTGAGGCCGTAGGTCAGAAGGTGGCGCAGACCGGCGGCGTCGTCGCCCAGAACGCTCTTGTCCTTCTCTATGCCCTTGTCCGAGGCTTCCTTGAGCAGTTTCTGGCGGCCGGGCGGAGGCGTCCAGGCCGCGGGTCCGGAAAGTTCCTCCGGCGCGGCGCCTTTTTTCTGCCGGGCCTCTCTGTAGAGCTTTTCGGCCTTGTCCTTTACGGCCGCGCCTTTCCTTATTAGGGCCTCCAGCCTGTCCGCGTCGAAATTAACATTGGTCACCGTGGTGAAAAGGGCTTCCAGCATGAATCTGTCTATTTCCCCGTCCCGCGCCCCGTCCTTAGCCGCGCGGCTGGCGTACATGCTTATCCCTTTTGCCTGCCAGAGCAGGAGATCCTGAAGTTTAGCCGTTTCGGGGTCCTTCCCGCAGACCCCCTGAACGGTGCACCCCGTCCCTTTAGCCGTCTGCTCGCACTGATAACAGAACATATTTCCGCTCATGATCTTCCTCCGTTTAGTATCTTCTATCCGCGCTTGTTCACTTTTAGCGCCGCTCCGGCCGCTTTCATCTCCAGCACCGCTTCGAAGCGGCGGTTCGTCTCGGCCAGAAAGCCGCCGAAAAGGCAGCCGCCTTTACCGCAGACCCTGCGCTTCAGCAGGCAATCGCGAGGCTCCAGCGGTCCGTCTATGGCGTACACGAAATCTCGCAGCCGCCCTGCCCGGCCGGCCTGAGAAAGCGCGAACCCTCCTTTCGGTCCGCGCGCCGGCTTTACCAGCCCCGCCCTGGTCAGACGCTGCAGCACCTTCGACAGGTGATTATAGGAGACGCCAAGGGCCGAGGCTATCTCCATGGCCGGCTTAGGGGCCGTCCCGCCCGCTCCGAGATATCCGGCCGCGTGAAGCGCTATGACCGCGGCGTCGGATATGTTTATGGTCCCGTGCATCTTCTTCTCCTTAAGTGGTATACTGGTATTACTATACCAATATACTGCGTTCTTGTCAAGTGTCTTTTTTCAGAGGACCATCAGCGGGTCATGGAGGCGAGGTAGGAGGGCTTGCTTGCGGTTCTTGATCTTGCCTTCGAACTGGCGGAGGCCGACTTTTTCAAGTATCTCCCCCACGCCGGGGCCCGGCTCCAGTTCCAGCGTCCTGAGGACGTCGTGGCCGTCTATCAGCCGGGCGGTCTTCAGTTTGATGTTCTTGGATATGTAGGACTGCAGAAGCAGGTTCAGTACCTGCATGAAACGAAGGGTCTTCTTTACGCCTTCCCGCGGCAGGCCGCCTTCCGGTATGGGCATGGGCTTTTCGCGCAGGCGCCCTTTAACGGCCTCCAGGCGGGCCGGAGTGATATAGCTGGCGTGGTCGGCCCAGCAGAGCAGCAGCAGCGGGACGATGTCCTCGCCCATGGCCCTGAAGAAGCGGAAGACGGCCCGGTCCGATATGGTTTCGTTGGAAGCGAGATTGCCGGGGCGCAGATGGCTGCCTATTATCCCGGAGACCAGCCTGACGCGGTCCTTGGAGAATCTAAGGTCTTCGAGCAGCCTTCTGGCGACGGCGGCGCCGTGCTCTTCGTGGCCGAAAAAGCGGAGGCGCCCTTTGATGCGCCGCGCGCATGGCGGTTTGGCTATATCGTGCAGGAGCGCGGCCAGCCTGAGGACCTCCTTGTCTTCGAAGAACTCGCTTATCTTCTTCCAGTTAGGTATGTATTCGCCCGGGGCCTTAAGCAGACGGTCGAGCCTGTCCATGACGGCGAAGGTGTGCTTCAGCACCCCCCCTTGGCCGTAATAGACCTCGGCGCAGGAACGCTGGGCTTCTAGCTCCGGTATCAGGACGGGCAGCAGGCCGGCGTCGTAGATCTTCCTGGTCCAGGCGGCGGCTTCTGGGGACGCCAGGATGGCGAGCAGCTCGTCGCGGACGCGCTCGGGCGCGGACTTCTTTATCAGTCCGGCCTCGGACCTTATCCGTTTCATGGTCCCGGGGGCTATGCCGAAGCCGAGGGAGGAAGCGAACCTGAACGCGCGGAGCAGGCGCAGCGGATCTTCGGAAAAGGCGGAAGGCGAGACCATGCGGATGGTCCCGGAGCGCAGGTCTTTCAGGCCGAGAGCCGGGTCGACGATCCCGGCCCTGTCCGGAGAGGGCAGGCGGAAGAGCCCGGGTTTTTTGTCCGGTACGGGCTTGAAAGAGGGCGCCAGCGGCAGCGCCATCGCGTTGATGGTGAAATCCCGTCGCAGCAGGTCCGAACGCAGGTCCTTCCCCTGGAAAGGCGATATGTCGAGCTGGATCCTGCCGACAGGCCCTCCCGGCCGGGGGGAGAGCCTGTACACCCCGCGCTCCTCGT
>JAKLEK010000204.1 GCA_022703115.1 Elusimicrobiota bacterium | reverse complement strand
CGGGAGGAAAAAGCTCTGCGGCCTCGCCGTATCCGCAGGCTTCCGCGCTCCAGCCGCCATCCGCGGCCGCTACGGCCGCTCCGGCGCGGAAAGCTTCGATTATCCCCAGTTCCATTTCCGGACACGAACCGCTCTGAAAGAAGATATCGGAATCGGACAGCACGTCCCATTCTGGATGTCCGGGACCGAGCCTGAAAAAACACCCATCCAGATTCAAGGAGCTTATTTTTTCGTCCAGGGCGTCGGGGACATCCCCGAAGACAAGTCCGAAAAGGCCGGAAGCAAGCCGGGCCCGCGCGGCGGCGAAAGATTCCGCGAAGAACTCCGCCCGGGAACCCGCTCCGGCCGGGCAGAAAGACGAAACCAGGACCGCTCCTTCCGGAACGCCGAGACGTCTCCTGAGCGCGCGCGTTCCTGCGTGTCTCGCGTCATCGAGCCCCGGCAATACGACATACGTATCGGCCCGCCGGCCATAGGCTTTTTCCAGCTCCCTGGAATAGGCCCTGCTCGGCACCATGAGGAAATCCGCGGCGCTCATGGCTTCCGCCTCTCTCCCGGCGAGCCACGGCCTGCCGGCGCCGCCGCCTTCCAGCGCCGACAATGCTCCCGGGGTAAGGCAAAGCTTAGGCCCGGAGCCGCGCGTTCGAGAGCGCGCGAAAGCGAGGGCCGCGGCCGGATCGTGAGCGTGAACTAGACCGGCGCCGGCGAACAGGCCGGAATATTCGGCCAATACCGCCGCACAAGCCCTTATGGAAGCCTCGAATTCCGCCGCCTCACCGAAACGGGACAGGGCGGACCGGAACCCGGGCGCGGCGAAGGACGGCGGCTCGAACGGACTTTTTACCGCGCAAGCCAGTCTCCGCGGAACCGCCGGCGGGACCGTAAGAACTTCCCGGCCGTACGGCGCCGTGCCCCCGGCAAATCCGCGCGACAGGCTGTTAAAATACGCCCCGAACACGTCCCCGGACTTCCCCTCCGCTCCGTAGAGAGAATTGATATGCACGATCCTTTTCATGCGGCCGTCCCACGGCGCGGTCCGGACAACCCGTGGTAAAGCGCCTCGTGCGCCTTTATGGTCCGGTCCAGCCCGAATCTGGCGGCAGCCAGTTCCCCGCCCCTGCGCCCCATGGCGGCGGCGGCCGCCCTGTCACGGAAAAGCGAGAGCATCGCTCCCGCCAGGGCCCGCGCGTCTCCCGGCGGCACCAGCAATCCGCTCTCCCCGCCGGACACGCTTTCGTTCACGCCGTCTATATCCGAAGCTATCACCGGTTTCCCGGCCGACATCGCCTCCAGTACCGCCATCGGAAAACCTTCCCGTAGCGAAGGGAGGACAAGGACGTCCAGGGCCGCCAGGAGCGGACGCGCGTCTTCGACGAAACCGGCGAAGATGAAATCCTTTTCAAGTCCCCTGGCCGAAACCATGTCTTTAAGCTCTCTCTCCAGCGGCCCCTCCCCGGCTATGAGATATTTCATGCCCGGCGCGGCCCCGGAGCCGGCTATGATCCCGGCGGCCTCGATAAGGTACGAAAGCCCCTTTTCACGGCTGAGCCTGGATACTGCGCCGGCGAGGAAAACCCCGTCCGGAACCCCGAACGCGGCGCGGACCCCGGAGGAGGGAGAGCCGGCGCGGAATGCCTCCACCCCGTTGTATATCCTGACGACCTTCCGGGCGGGCACGCCCCGGCCCGCGACCAGTTTCCTCTCAATATGCCCGGCCACCGCCACGAACCTGTCGACGAGGAGTCCTGTGGCGCGGTCCAGCGCGGTATACACCGCCCTCCTGAAAGGCGGAACGTCATACTCTTCCACAGGGGAGGCTATGGTCGAGACCACGGCCGCGCCGGAGGCGCGCGCGGAGATCCTGGCGTAAAAGTCCGCCCTGGCCCCCTGGCTGTGCACTATACGCACGCCGTTCCCAAGAATGAACTTTTTCAGCCGGAAGTACGCGGACGGCGACGCCAGACCCCGCAGGTCCAGGTCGAGTATCCGAGCCGCGCCCTCAATAGCCCGGGTGAACACGGCGGGGCCGTAACCGCTCGGACCGACCAGGCAGGCCGCGCAGACCTCGTAACGCGACCGGTCGAGGCCGTTGATGAGCTGCGCGAAGACGCGCTCGCCTCCGCCGAAGCGTTCGTTCTCTATCACGTAAAGGATAGGGACCTTGCCCTGTGTCATGGAACCGATATCTCCCGGTATATTTCTTCGTAGCCCCTGGCCATGGCCTCCGCGCTGAAACCGGCCGAGACAGCGGCGCGGGCCGCGGCGGCCATTTTAGCGGCCTCTTCCGGTCCGTCCAGCAGACGCGCCAGCGCGGCGGAAAGCGCGGGAACGTCGTCCGGGCCGAAAGAAAGTCCCGTGCTCCCGTCCTTCAGCAGGTCCGCGTGCCCGGATATCGCGGAAGCCGCGCACGGAACTCCGGCCAGCATGGCCTCGCCCAGGGCCAGCGGCAGCCCCTCCCACCGGGATGGGGCGGCGTAAACGTCGGCCGCGGCGAGGACGCCGCCTGCGTCAGGCCGCCGTCCGAGAAAGTGCACCCTGTCCTTGACGCCCAGCCCGGCGGCCAGTTCCTTCAGCGCAGCCGCGTCCTCCCCGTCCCCGGCCAGCAGGAGACGCAGACGTCTGCCCGAGGAAAGCCCCGCGAACGCGCGTATGAGGGTGTCCTGGCCTTTCTGTACGGTCAGCCTGCCTACGCAGCAGACCGCCTTCTCTTCCGGGGCTATACCGAGTTCGGCGCGCAGACCGGGACCGGCGGGAACCGGAGCCCGCTCTATCCCGTTCGGCACCACCCGCGTCCTGCGCCCGTTAAGACCGCCGGACCACGGCGATCCGTCGGCCAGGCCGCGCGAACACAGCACTATCCTGTCGCAGAGCGGAAGGGTAAGAAGGTTCAGCGAACGCCAGAACGGCGGCTCGCTGGATAAAGGGTTCTGCACCGCATGGATCATCTTGGCGCCGCCGAGCATGGGCTTCATGAGGCGGACCGGAACGGACAGCTCCGCCATATTGGTCTGCACTATATCCGGCCTGTAGGCGCGCAGCAGCCGGACCAGGCCGGACCAGGCCGCCGGGTCCAGGTAACGTCCGGCGCCGAGCGCGGTCACTTCGGCCCCGTATCCGGAGAACCTGGACGCCAGCGTTTCGTCCGCTCCGAAGGAACAGACGGCGGCGCTGAAAACCGCCTTGTCCAGATACCTGACGATGTTCAGCGCCACCCTCTGCGCCCCGAACGGGGCCAGATCGTGGATCAGGAG
>JAKLEK010000203.1 GCA_022703115.1 Elusimicrobiota bacterium | reverse complement strand
GGCGGCAGGGGGAAGGCGTCGCCCGGCGCCAGGCCCCGCCCTGTCGCCGAGACGGCGCCGGTCGGACAGACCGCCATGCAGTGCCCGCAGGCTATGCAGCCGAAATCCCCGGCCGGCTTAACGGCGGGTTTACCGTCCTCCATCTTCAGCGTCTCCGTGGAGCAGATCGCGGCGCAGGCGCCGCAGGCGGTGCATCTGGACCGGTCTATCCCCGGCGAGCCCCATTCCATATCTTCGTTCATGTTATCGCTCCTTTGATCCCCCGGTCCGCGCCGGTCTTTGCCGCTTCAATATTATCAAAATAAACCCGCGCCGTGCGCCGGGGCGGGCCGTGCCATGTGTCAGGCGCTGTGTGGCGGCGGCCGCCGCATTTAGCTATCATATCGTGCGTGATCCCTTTCGTACACAAGGCGGAGGGCGGGCGGCGGAACTTCCCGCGGTATATCGCTCTAAGCCTCCTGCTCCTGGCGGCCGGTTCCGCCGCGGCCCTGCTGGCCGGCGAGTTCCTCCTGCGCGTCATCAGGCCTTCGGTCCGCCAGCCTTTCCTCGTAGGAGAATATGTCGAGTCGGAGCGCGGCAAGTTCTGCGTGTACGACCCGATGCTCGGCTGGGCGGGCAAGCCCGGGGTGAACACGGACTTCTCGTACGTGGACTGCCGGCACCATGTGCGGCAGAACGCCTACGGTTTCCGGGGCGCGGAGCATGGTTTCGCCCGTACCGCAAAGCGGCGTATCGCGGTCCTGGGCGACTCGGTCGTCTGGGGGTTCGGCGTGGAAGACGGGGAGATCTTCACCGCCGTGCTGGAGCGGGAAATGGTCCCGCCGGCCGAAGTGATAAACCTCGGCGTCTCCGGCTACGGCACCGATCAGGAATACCTGCTGTGGCGCTCTTTCGGTTCCCGTTTCCGGCCGGATGAGGTGATCCTTACGATCACGTTCGAGAACGACCTCTGGAACAACGTCGTCCCCTCCTCTTATCGCTACCCGAAACCGGTCTTCAGCTTCGCGGAGAAGGGCGGATACCGCGTGCTTAATCAGCCCGTTCCGCGGTCCTCCTCCGATATGTGGGATCCGGCCTCCTCCCGGCTCCGGCCGGCCGGCGCGGCGGACAGGCGGCATATGCTGGGACGGGCGGCCGCGCGTTCCGCGCTCGCCGCTTCCCTGATAACGGCTCTGGCGCGTCATGACGGCCTGCGCCTCCGGATGGAGCGCCGGGGCATGATCCCCTCGCGCGACAACAGCGTGCCGGAAGAGGCTATAGTGCACATGGAGCCTCCTCCCGCGATGGCCGGCCGGGCATGGAATTCCCTGTTCAGGCTTATCGGACTCCTGAACGAGGATGTGCGGCGGAACGGCGCCGCGCTGCGCGTTCTGATAGTTCCCGCTCCGCGCCAGGTCTATCCCGACCTCTGGGCCAGGTTCGCCGCGAAAGTCCGGCTTCCGTCCGGAGTGCGGCTGGACCCCGACGGACCGAACCGCCGTATCGCTGGATACTGTCTTGAGCACGGGATAACCGTCACGGACCCCCTGCCGGACTTCAGGGCCGCGGCGCGCGGCGATCTTTTCCTGTTCTTCCCCTGGAACGGACATTGGACGGCCGCCGGGCATCGTATCGCGGCCGATAGTCTTCTGCGCGATATGGCCTCTCCCGCCGTCAGGCATTAGGCTGAAAACCTCCGCATTCTACAGGCTTTACGACGCGGGGGATATCGCGGAAGATGTAGAATATTGACCATGGTCCATGCCGGACCGGCGGTCGCAAAACGGACGACGAGGGATCGATATGAAACAGTGGTACGAGGCATTGTTCGAAAACTACGCCAGGGCGTACGATAAGGAGCCGTTCGTGCAGGGGACCGCCGGGGAATGCGATTTCATCGAGCGGGAAACCGGCGGCGACAGGTCCTTGAGGGTCCTGGATATCGGCTGCGGCACCGGACGCCACTCTATCGAGCTGGCGAAACGTGGATACGGCGTCACGGGCGTGGACCTTTCCGCCAACCAGCTGGAAAGGGCGAAGGCAAAAGCCCTGGAGGCGGGGGTGGCCGTCGACTTCCGGAAGCAGGACGCCCGCGCTCTGACGTTCTCCGGAGAGTTCGATCTGGCGGTAATGCTGTGCGAAGGCGGGTTCTCGCTCATGGAAACTGACGAGATGAACTTCGAGATCCTCAGGAACGCGACGAAAGCGCTCAAAGACGATGGCAAGTTCATTTTCACCGCCCTGAACGGGCTGTTCCCTCTGTTCAACTCTGTCAGGGAATTCTACGAGTCGGCGCAGAAGGAAGGTCATTCCCGGTGCAAAGACTGTTCTTTCGACCTGATGACCTTCCGCGACCATAATACGACCGTGTTCGAGGACGACTCCGGCAGAAAAAGGGAACTGAAGTGCGACGAGCGCTATTACGCGCCCAGCGAGATCACCTGGCTTTTAAAAACCCTGGGCTACCGGACCATAGATATCTTCGGGGCGAAGCTCGGCGCTTATTCCAGGAACGACAAATTGACGACATCCGACTTCGAGATGCTGGTGGTGGCGGAAAAGTAGCGGAACCGTCCGCGGTCCCCGGCTTTAGCCGCGTAGGAGAGTTCTTATGACAGGTTTCCAGATAATAGCCATATTCGCCGCCTTCCTCGTTATGAACGCCCTTCAGGAAAGGTCCTTCAAGGAACGGGCCCTCGAGATAAAAGGCCGCCTCGCGGTCCCGGAGCCATTGTTCAGGCTGGGCCGGCTTTCGCTCGTGTTCGCGTGGCTGCTTTCCATAGTGCAGGCCGCCGGAGCGGATCTGCGGTTCGTCGCCCCCTGCCGTTTTTGCGAGACGGCCGCGCTGCTGCTGTTCTACGCCGGGTTCGCAGTAGCGGCCGCCTCCTACCGCTTTCTTGGCGACGCGAACAAGATCGGCCTGCCGGAAGAGCGCACCGTCCTGGTGACCGGCGGTATATACAGGTTCATGCGCAACCCGCTGTATACGGGCCTGTTCCTGATAGATATCGCGTCCTGCCTGTATACATTGAACCCCCTTACCCTCGTTCTTACGCTGACCGCCATGGCGGTCTATCACAGGATAGTGAAGGCGGAAGAGGACTTCCTGGCGGCCCGGTTCGGCGCGGAATACGAGAGCTATAAGCGGCGGGTACGCCGCTATTTTTTCTTCTGAAAGCCGGATGGTGAAGGGGTATCATGAATTCATTTAAAAAGTTCCTCGTTGTTATGCTCATGTTCGCGCCGGGGGCGGCGCGCTCCGCGTCCTATGACCTC
>JAKLEK010000202.1 GCA_022703115.1 Elusimicrobiota bacterium | reverse complement strand
CCTGTCCGGGGTTTGGACTCCGCAAACACGGGGTCTCGCACACCGTGCTCGCCCCTCCTCACTCGGCCCTCGCGCTTGCGTAAGCTCGGGCCTCCGTGACGGTTTGCTCCGCCAAATCCCCGGCCTCCCCTCCAGGGAGAGTATTCCCCCTTATCCGTATGCGATTCCGATTCCCTGACGTCCATTCCAGGCGAACTGCCGCTACCATCCAATGGTTTTTTCTGAAGACGACAAGAGCTATTTTACTATAATATTTTCTATGAAAAAGACCATTTTGGTTAAGAACGCGCTGGTGCTGGCCACCATGGACGGCGCCTCCAGGGAAATAAAGGGCGGGGACGTGTACATCGAGGGCCCTGAGATCAGGAAGGTCGGCAAGGGGCTGAGGGTCAAGGCCGACACCGTTATCGACGCGCGCAACTGCGTGGTCCTGCCGGGTTTCGTCAACACCCATCATCATCTTTATCAGACCCTTACCAGGAACCTGCCCGCCGTGCAGGACGCCAAGCTTTTCGACTGGCTGGTCTATCTCTACGAGATCTGGCGCGGGATAACCCCCGAGGCGGTGTACGCCAGCGCCCAGGTGGGGCTCGGCGAGCTCCTTCTGACCGGCTGCACCACGAGTTCCGACCACCTTTATCTGTTCCCGGAAAGGAACAGCTCGCTGTTCATAGATACCGAGATCGAAGCCGCCCGGGAACTGGGCATCAGGTTCCACGCCGCGCGCGGGTCCATGTCCCGCGGCCGTTCCAAGGGCGGATTGCCGCCGGACGACGTGGTGCAGAGCGAAGAACGGATAATGAAGGACTGCGAACGGCTGGTCCACCGGTATCACGACCCGGGCGACTTCGCCATGACCCGTATCGTGCTGGCGCCCTGCTCGCCGTTCTCCGTCACCACCGAGCTCCTTAAGCTTACGGCCGAGATGGCGCGCAAATGGGGCGTGAAGATGCACACCCACCTGGCCGAAACCGAGGACGAGAACGATTTCTGCCTGAAAACGCTGAAGATGCGGCCTCTTGAATACATGGAATCCGCCGGCTGGGTGAAGGACGGCAATTCCTGGTTCGCCCACTGCGTGTACATAAACGGAAAAGAGGCAGATAAGATGGCCAGGACGCGCACCGGCGTGGCCCATTGCCCCTGTTCCAATCTGCGCCTCGGGTCCGGCATAGCTCCGGTGCGGATGTTCCTGGACAAGAAGGTGCCGGTCGGGCTGGCGGTGGACGGGTCGGCCTCCAACGACGCTTCGGATATGCTGGCCGAGGTCCGCCAGTGCATGCTGGTCCACCGGGTCAGGAGCGGGGTCTCTTCCATGACGGCGCGCGACGCTTTCAGGATAGCGACCCGCGGCGGAGCCGAAGTGCTGGGCCGCGGCGACATCGGTTCCATAGAGCCGGGCAAGGCGGCCGACCTCGCGATCTTCGACGTGTCGGGCCTCGATTTCGCCGGGTCCAAGTCCGATCCGCTGGCTTCGCTGCTTTTCTGCGGGGCCTCGCACCGGACGAAGTATACGATAGTGAACGGCAGGGTGGCGGTCAGGGACGGACGTCTTGTCAACGTGGACGAGCGCCGTCTAGCGGAACGCGCCGACCGTCTGTCAAGAAAGCTTATAGCCAAGGCGCACGGGGGGAAATAATGGGCGGAAAGACTAAAAAACTGGCGATAAACACCGGGGGCGGGGACGCCCCCGGACTTAACGCGGTCATACGGGCCGTGGTGGTTTCCGCCCTGAACAAGGGCTGGGAATGCGTAGGGATACGCGACGGCTACAACGGGCTTCTTAATCCGGAAGAATATCCCGACGGAGGTCTGGTGCCTCTCACCCGTTCCAGGGTGCGCGGCATCACGCATCTGGGCGGCACCATACTGGGGACCACCAACAAAGGCAACCCCACTAAGTATCCGACCAAGGGGCCTGACGGGAAGATGTACGAGAAGGACCGCTCGGACGAACTGGTGGGGCTTTTCAGACAGAACGGCATAGACGCCCTGGTGGCTCTGGGCGGGGACGGTTCGCTGGGCATCGCCAACGTGCTGGCGGAAAAAGGCCTGCGCGCCATAGGCGTGCCCAAGACCATAGATAACGACCTGGACAGGACCGTCATCACTTTCGGCTTCGATACGGCGGTCTCTTTCGCCACCGATTGCATAGACCGGCTGCATTCCACCGCCGACGCGCACTGCCGCGTCATGGTGGTCGAGGTGATGGGCCGCTACGCCGGCTGGATAGCGCTGAACTCCGGGGTGTCCGGCAACGCCGACGCGATACTGATACCCGAAATCCCCTACGATATAGAGAAACTGGCCGCGGCGCTCAGGGAACGGCCCAAGCGCGGCAAGCATTACGCGATAGTAGTGGTCGCGGAAGGCGCCAGGCCGGTGGACGGAGGAGTATCGGTGGTCAGCAAGGAGCTGGGCCGCGCCGAGAAACTGGGCGGCGCGGGAGAACGAGTGGCTAAGGCGCTCGGTCCGCTGGTGGAAAAGGAATGCCGTACCGTGGTGCTCGGCCATTTGCTGCGCGGCGGCACCCCTACCACTTTCGACAGGCTCATCTCCCTGCGTTTCGGAGCCGCCGCTGTGCGGGCTCTCGAAGAGGGCCGATCGGGGGTCATGGTGGCCCTGGACCCGCCTACCGTCCGCTACGTCCCGCTGAAAGAGGCGACCAACCGTATGAAGACTGTTCCCTTGGACTGCGATACCATCAAGACGGCCCGCGACCTCGGCATAAGTTTCGGGGATTGATAAATGCTGTCAGCCATAGTGCTCGCCGCCGGCAATTCGGGCCGCATGGGGAGACCCAAAGCCCTGCTCGAATACCGCGGCGAGCTTTTTATCGAGCGCGTATGTGCCTCGTTGCGCTCGGCCGGCGTGCCGGAGCGTATAGCCGTTCTGGGGCGGGACGCCCCGGCCATCCTCTCCGTCTGGAGGCCGTCGGGAGAGAAAGTGGTCGTGAATCCGGACCCGGACCTTGGGCAGCTGTCTTCGCTCAGGACAGGTTTGTCCGCCGCGTCCCCGGAAGCGGAAGGCTTCATGGTCTGTCTGGCCGACCAGCCTGAGATCCTTCCGGATACTTATAAGGAAGTGATCTCTTTCTGGTCTTCGCATAAAGAGTCGATAGTCATTCCCCGCTGTATCCGCCCCCCGACGCTGCCGGCTTTTCCTTCGGAAAACCGGCACAGCGTCCAAAAACACACGACAGGTAAGCGTAGTCCGCCCCCGACGCTTGATACCCGGCTTCTGGTATCTTTCGGCT
>JAKLEK010000201.1 GCA_022703115.1 Elusimicrobiota bacterium | reverse complement strand
GCTCGAGGCGAAACGTGCACTGGCCTATATCCCGGACGAGCCGTTCGTCTATCCAAAGCTTACAGGTCACGAGTTCCTCCGCTTTATAGGCGACGTGTACTCCGTGCCGCAGGAAGAGCAGGGGCGCCGCATCCCGGAGCTCCTGGCGCTTTTCGATCTTTCCGCCCAGGCCGGCGAGCTGCTGGAGTCCTATTCGCACGGCATGAAGCAGAAGCTGCTTATCGCCGGGGTCCTCCTGCGCAAGCCGAAGGTCGTGCTTTTCGACGAGCCTACGGTCGGGCTCGACCCCAGGAGCATAAGGCGTTTCAAGGATATCCTGGCGGACATCACCGGCCGCGGCGCCGCGGTCTTCATGTGCACGCATATTCTGGATATGGCTGAGAAACTCTGCACCTCCGTCGGCATAATTGATTCCGGCCGTCTCATCGCTAAAGGCACGGTTTCCGAGGTCAAGGCCCTGTCCGCCGGCGGCGCGGGACGTTCCCTGGAAGACATCTTCCTGGAACTGACCGCGTAGGCCGTTCCACTCTCTTACATGCTTCCGGTCCTTATCAAAAGAAAACTGCTGGGCGTGCGCAACGGGCTCGCCCGTCTGAAAGGCTGGCCCCTCGCGAAGGACCTCGTCTTCCTGGCGACGGCCTGCGTCATGCTGCTGGCCCTTTACGGGGTCTTCTGGCGGCTTCTCTCCTATCTGGAAGGGATACAGCTCATCGGACCGATGCTGGCCTGGAAACTGGCCTCAATGGTCCTCCTTATAACGTTCTCGATGATAACGGTCTCCTCGATCATCATTTCCATGACCACGCTTTATTACTCTTCGGACCTGAAGTTCCTGTTCTCATGTCCTATAGACCTGCGTACGCTTTTCCTGGACAAGGCCCTGGACACCGTTCTGTATTCTTCCTGGACCCTCCTTCTCGCCATTCTTCCTTTCGTGGCGGCGCTGGGCCGGGTCAAGGGGCTGGGGCCCGGGTTCTACGTTTCGTACGCCCTGCTGATGGTCCCTTTCGTCCTTCTGGCAGGCGCTTTCGGGATAATCTTCAGCATGCTGGTGATGTACGCTTTCCCAACCTCCAGAACGCGGGATATAACCTGGCTGCTCGGCAGCCTGTCGGTCTCCTTCGTATATATGGCGTTCCGTTTCTCCAAGCCGGAAACCCTGCTGCGGCCGGATTCGCTGGAGGTCGTGGCCCAGTATATACAGTATCTGCAATCTCCGACTGCGGAATATCTGCCTTCCTGGTGGGTCACCAGGGCGATGATCTCCTGGTCCGCCGGCAAATGGGCCTCGTTCTCGCTTTACGCGGGAGCGCTCTTCGCCTCGGTCTTCGCCGTTTACGCGGGCATGTACCGGCTGGCCGGCCGGGTCTACGCCGGAGGATTCAGCGGCGCGCAGGGCTCGCCCAGGTTCAGGGGCCGGAACAGGTCGCAGCCGGAACGGTTTCTGGCGCTACGGTACGGTAAAATGAGGCATACGCTCACCTTTTTCTGGAAGGACAGGCTGCTTCTGCAGCGCGATCCGCGCTACTGGTCCCAGATCATACTGGTGGCGGCGCTCATAGTGGTGTATCTGTTCAGCATAAGGCAGCTGCCGCTGGATACGCAGTCAATAAGGAGCCTTGTATCGTTCCTGAACGTCGGGGTGGCCGGGTTCGTCATGGCCGCCGTGGGGCTGCGGTTCACCTTTCCCGCGATAAGTATGGAAGGCGGTAGTTTATGGATACTGAAATCGGCGCCGGTCCGCGCGTCCTCTATAATGCGGGAGAAGCTCCTGCTCTCGATCGTTCCTTCGGTGCTGATGGGGGCCGTGCTTATAACGGTCTCCAACCGGCTCCTTAACGCCGACTTTTTCGTCTCGGCGCTCTCCACATTCACCATAGTGTCGGCGGCCGCGGTCCTCTCCGTCATGGGGGTCGGGCTGGGAGCCCTTTTCCCGGACTTCAGGGCGGAGAATATACACCAGCTCGAATCCTCTTACGGCGGATTCGTCTACATGGCCTGCTCCATGGGCTATCTGGCCCTTCTGGTGGCGGCGGAAGCCTGGCCGGTCCAGATGCATTTCGCGGAGCTCTTCGGCCGCCCTGATCCGTGGGACCGGAGAGGCCTGGCCCTGTGCGCCTCGGTTTTTATATTATTGAACGCGGCGGCGATGATAGTTCCGTGGAAGCTGGGCCGCGCGAACCTGGAGAAATATGAAATATAGATCCTGGTACGGACCTTCGGTCCTTCTGCTTTTTACGTTCTTGTCCCTGCGCTTCGCCGCGGCCGGCATCGTGGATCACTATGGACAATTCTACGCCGAAGGACCGCGCGGCGCGCAGGCGTTCGCCCTGACCTACGACGACGGCCCCGGGGCCGTGACCGAAGACCTGGTCAAGCTGCTGGGCAAGTACGGGGCCCGCGCCGCTTTCTTCATGAACGGCGGGGCGGTGCGGAGGCATCCGGAAAGGGCGGCGGCAGCCGCCGCCGGACATATTATAGGCAACCATACGGATACGCACGCCAATTACTTCCAGATCGGGAAAAAGCCGGACAGAGAAAAGTTCCTGGCCGCGGAGCTGGACAGGGCCGCGGCGTCCATAGAGAAGGCGACCGGGAAAAGGCCGAGGTTCCTTCGCATGCCGAACGGTTATGACAGGGCCTGGGTCCGGAAAGTCGCCGCCGAAAAACGGTATATCATAGTGAACTGGACCTACGGCAGCGACTGGACCAGGTCGGAAGAGGCGGCGATGACCGCGGAATACCTGCGCGCCCTGGGCCCCGGCGCGATACTGCTGATGCACGACGGGGGGGGGAAGGCCAGGGAAAAAACGCTTCGCCTCACCGAGGCCGTTCTGATAGAGGCGGCGCGCAGGGGCCTCAAGCCGGTCGGCCTCGACGAGCTGCTCGGCATTCCGGCCGAATGACCGCCGGATGGCGGCGTCGGCAAATATTGTAGAATACAAGTGGCTCGCGGCCTTTTTACGGGCAAGTGGCGGAACTGGTAGACGCGCAGGTCTCAAAAACCTGTTCGCCTCTGGCGAGTGAGGGTTCGAGTCCCTCCTTGCCCAAGGCTGCGCGGACCGGGGGGGCGGAAGATGCCGGATAAACTGAAAGTCCTCGTTATAGACGATAATGTGAACTTTCTCCAGCTGGCCGAGCTGGCGCTGGCCGGGGAATACGACGTGTCCACGGCCGCGGACGGACAGGAGGGAATGGAAAAGGCCGGCAGGAACAGGCCGGACGTTATTCTTCTGGACGTGATGATGCCGCGCGTATCCGGGCTGGAAAT
>JAKLEK010000200.1:2384-3285 GCA_022703115.1 Elusimicrobiota bacterium | reverse complement strand
CGGATACCCGCCGCATACGAAGCCGGGAAGAGGCGGAGAGGTTCCTGGCGGAGCGGAACCCTTCGTACCCGTATTTCATGGAGGCGTTCATCGGGTCCCCGGACAGGGAGCTGTTCTCGTTCGACGGCCTGGCGGACGCCTCCGGCGAGCCTGTCTTCTTCACCTGCCACCGGTATAACGACGGCATCATGGAAGTGGTGGGCGGGAATCCGCTCAGCTATTACAACCTGAGGACCGGCGAGATGCCGCCCGGCCTGAAAACCGCGGGGCTGGCCGCGCTCAGAGCGTTCGGATTGAGAAAGATGTTCTTTCACATCGAGTTCTTCAAGGCCGGCGGCTCCTGGCTGGGGCTGGAGATCAACGCCCGCCCGCCCGGCGTCCTTACCGTGGATATGATCAACCATTCGCGGGGGATAGACTGCTGGGACCTTTACGCCCGGACCTGCGCCGGGGAAAGGGCGCGCGCCGTTCCGTCCCGCGACATGGTGTGTCTGTACGCGGCCAGGGTGAACAGCAGACGGTATCTGCTGTCGCACGAAGAACTGCTGGCGGAGCTGGGCGGAGAGATAGTTTTCCACATGCCGATGGACAGCAGGGTCATGGGCGACTACGCCTATCTGGCGCTGACGGAAAGCCAGGAGCGCAGGGCCCGCGCGGCCGGGCGCATAACGGCCTGACCAGGCCCCGGCCGAAGCCGGAGAGGAGGAAAAATGCTTAAGCTTGCGATCATTGCGCTGTGTCTTACGTTCCCGGGCCTTCCGACGGAGGCCGTCGCGGCCAAGCCTTCCGCGGGAATTCAGGTCTACAGGGTGAAAACGGTCCTGGCGGCCCCGTATTCCGGGATCATCACCCCGGCCGCGGCCGAATTCATCAACGGGGCGATAGACAGGGCCAACGAAGG
>JAKLEK010000200.1:0-2374 GCA_022703115.1 Elusimicrobiota bacterium | reverse complement strand
GCCGGGAGTCCTTACCGTGGATATGATCAACCATTCGCGGGGAATGGACTGCTGGGACCTTTACGCCCGGACCTGCTCCGGAGAAAGGGCGCGCGCCGTTCCGTCCCGAGACATGGTGTGCCTGTATGCGGCCAGGGTGAACAGCAGGCGGTATCTGCTGTCGCACGAAGAACTGCTGGCGGAACTGGGCGGGGAGATAGTTTTCCATATGCCGATGGACAGCAGGGTCATGGGCGACTACGCCTATCTGGCGCTGACTGAAAGCCAGGAGCGCAGGGCGCACGCGGCCGCGCGCATAACGGCCTGACCGGTCCCCGGCCGAAGCCGGAGAGGAGGAAAAATGCTTAAGCTTGCGATGATCGCGCTGTGTCTGACTTTCCCGGGACTTTCTAAGGAGGCCGTCGCGGCCAAGCCTTCCGCGGGAATTCAGGTCTACAGGGTGAAGAAGGTCCTTGCGGCCCCGTATTCCGGGATCATCACCCCGGCGGCGGCCGAATTCATCAACGGGGCGATAGACAGGGCCAACGAAGGGAAGTTCGATCTGCTGGTCCTGCAACTGGACACCCCGGGCGGGCTCGACGGCTCCATGCGCGAAATAATCAAAAAGGTCCTTTCCTCCAGGGCCCCGGTGGCGGTATATGTGTCGCCGCAGGGGGCGCGCGCCGCTTCGGCCGGGGTCTTCATAGCCATGGCGTCGGACATCGTGGCCATGTCGCCCGGCACCAATATAGGCGCGGCCCATCCGGTCATGATAGGGGGCATGTCTTCCGCGCTCGGGGAGAAAGGGGAGAAAAAAAAGGACGCGATGGAAGAGAAGATGCTTAACGACGCCTCCGCGTATATGAAATCGATCACGCAGCAGAAAGGCAGGAACGTGGAATGGGCGATAAAGGCTGTCACTAGAAGCGAATCCATCTCGGCAGAGGAGGCGCTGAAGGCCGGGGTAACGGACCTTATGGCGGCCGATATGACGGAGCTGCTGGCGGGGCTGAACGGGCGCGAGCTGGCCGGCTTCGGCAGGCTCTCCGTGGAAGGCGCGAAAGTGGAGACCCTTGTCCAGACCAGGCGGCAGCGGTTCTTCGCGGCGATAGCGAATCCGGACATAGCCATGATACTGATGAGTCTAGGGGCCGCCGGACTCTTCATCGAACTGTATAACCCCGGGCTTATACTGCCCGGCGTGGTGGGCGCTGTGTCCATGGTGCTCAGTTTCTATTCTTTCCAGACGCTCTCCGCCAATTTCGCCGGGATACTCCTTATCCTGCTGGGGTTCCTTTTCTTCGTGGCAGAGATCAAGGTGCTGAGCTACGGGCTGCTGAGCCTGGGTGGAGCGGTTTCCATCCTGCTGGGGGCGCTCATGCTGTTCGAACGCGCGTCCCTGGGCGGCGGGCTGAGCCTGTCCCTTCATATACTGCTTTCTTCCCTGGTCTCCCTGCTGGCCGTGACCGCGGCGCTGGCCTGGGTGGTGATAAAGGCGCAGATGCGCGGGGTGGTTACCGGGATAGAGAGCCTGGCGGGGAAGAAAGGCCTGGCGAAGAGCGATCTGTCCCCGAAGGGGACGGTGCTGGCGCAGGGCGAGCTCTGGACGGCGGAAAGCGTGTCCGGGGACATTCCCGCGGGGTCCGAAGTGGTGGTCGAAGCCGTGGAAGGCTTCAAAATAAAAGTTCGAAGGGCCTGACCATCTTCTTCCTGGTCCGAGGGGCCTGCCAAAAGCCGGCTATTAGCTTGTAGCCATCAGGCACTTAATAGCTAGTGGCTATTAGCTGTTGGCTATTGGCTGATAGCTGAAAAGACGCCGTATCTTTTTCCCGGGACGGTTTGCTCCGCCGAATCCCCGCCGACGGGCAACTTTAACTTTGCGCTATAATAATATATGATTGTCCAGTCGGTCCGGCGGCGCCGGACCCGGTTCGTTTCCGTTTTTTTCCGGATTTAAAGCGGAGGTATACAGTATGGGTACGAGATTTACCGAGAGGGCCCAGAGGGTCATCCTTATAGCGCAGGAGGAGGCCAAGCGCCTCAATCACGACTACGTCGGCACCGAGCATATACTGCTCGGCCTCATCGCTCTCGGGGAGGGCGTGGCCTCGCAGGTGCTGGCGAGCCTCGGAGTGGACCTCAGGAAGGTCAGGGCCGAGATCGAGAAGATAGTCGGCACCGGCGACAATATGATGCTGCTGGGCGAGATACCCTTCACCCCGCGCGCCAAGAAAGTGCTGGAATACGCCGTGGAAGAGGCCCAGCACATGAGCCATTCCTACATCGGCACCGAGCATATCCTCACCGGCCTCATACGCGAAGAGGAGGGGGTCGCCGCGCGCGTCCTGGAGAACCTCGGCCTCAAACTGGAAACCGTGAGGGAAGAGGTCCTCAG
>JAKLEK010000020.1 GCA_022703115.1 Elusimicrobiota bacterium | reverse complement strand
TCTGGACGTAAAAAGGGGGGAACGCGGGCCCCGAAAAGGGGCGGCGGAGCGCCATTTTAAGGGGCGCTTCTCCTTGACGGCTGTAAGCTCCGAAAGGGGCAGGCCCTGTCCGCAGCAGGCGGGTGACCGCCGCGGCGGGAAGAGCGGGAACGCATCTCTCGATGCGGACCAGAGCCCCGGCAACGGGGGCTTACGACAAAACAGGAGGAGTATAAATGAAATTAGTGAAAGCACTGCTGATCAGCGTGTTCGTGCTCGGCGTCTGCAGGCCGGCCGGCGCTTTTGATGTGAAGAGCATCAAGGGTTTCGCCAGCCTCGACCTGTTCACGGCCGGGACCGCGGACAACAGGATGGACAAGGTATACAAGGGCGCGAAGGCCGTTGGCGACATCGGCTCCTACTCCCTGGACACCGGCATGGCCGTCGGCGGCAGGATCGGCGCCCTGTATCCGATCGAAGACGTGGCGGATGTGGGTCTGAGCTGGGGCTACATCGGCGGCCCCACCACCGAGACCAAGCTCAACGGCCGCGACTACAGCACCACCTCCAGGCGCTTCATGCGCGTCATGGCGGAGGGCAAAAAGACCGTAAAATACAATGACAAGATCTCCTTCCTGGGCGGAGCCGGCCTCGGCGTCGCCTACGGCAGGCAGGAGCAGGTCATCGAGACCGCCTACGCCCCGGTCATCAACGGCGCGACGGTGGACACCGCCGACACCTACTTCAAGGGCCTCACCTGGGAACTGACCGCCGGAGCGGTCTATAAGGCCACCGACAAGATGGACGTGGAAGCCGGCGTGCGCTACACCGGCCTCCCCACCTGCGACAATAAGAACGACCTCAACGGCGACGGGGAGATCCCGGGCATGACCTACAATGCCCTCGGCTTCTTCGCCGGCGTCAGGTTCTAACAGGACCAGGACAGCCTGCAAAAAACAAAACCCCGGCCGCAAGCCGGGGTTTTGTTTTTGCCGTTCAAAGGGCGGGGGACGCGAAAAGTATAACCCGGCTTTTATTTTATATAATTGAACGATGAACCGGCGCGCCGAGCCGACCTCAGCCCGCGATACCTTCAGCATGCCCAGCCGCCTCCCGCTTTTCCTGGCGGCCATTCTGGCGGCCATCCCGGCGCACGCCACCAAACTGGACCTTTCCTCCAACGTCGAGGTCAAAACCGCCAATTACACGCACCTGATGACCGGAACGGAAAAGGCGGGCCAGTCCTTCTACAGCGAGGACGCCACCCTCGGCTTCGTCATCAAGGACATAAAGCTTGAAAAGACCTACGAATCCTCGATGGACGTGGGCATAGTGCTGAACAGCGTGGGAATAGGCGGCAACTCGTCCACGACCGTGACCTCCCCGCAGTTCCAGGAGGCCGCCGGACGGTTCCCGCACACCGACGGCTCCCCGTTCGTAAGGGAAGCGTACATAAGGATCTACAAATTCCTGAGCCCGAAGGTCACGGCCACGCTCGGCCGCCAGGCTTTCACCCTCGGCCAGGGCATAACCCTGGCCGACGACGGCGTAGGACTCCCCGGCGCCAGGCTGGAAATGGACCGCTTCCTGCGCATATTCAAGGGCGAGGTCTTCTTTTTCCGGCCGTATCAGGGCGAGGTTTTCACCAAGATAACCGGCGGAGGGCTCTACTACCCGTCCAGCGAGGGGCTCTGGCACCTTTACCATTTCTGGGAGCAGACCAACCAGCCGGACGGGACCTCCGCCGACGAACCCGGCTACCGGTCCGTACACAGACTCAGGAAGATCTCCGGGGTGCGGTACTCTCTGTCCCATAACCAGCTGAATTTCGACGGCGAGGTGATGCTCCAGAGAGGGCTGGCCAGGCAACCGGACAACCTGGGCAGGGTGAACTACAACGCACACGCTTTCATGCTTAAAGGAAGCTGGAGCCAGCACGTGACCTTCTTCGGGACATCCAAGATGCGCCTGGCCTTCGGCAAGGCCTCCGGGAATTCCGGCCCGGTAACCGACAAGGATAAGGCTTTCATGCCAGGCTTCGGGCACAAATTCAAGGGCATCGAACGCGACGGCTTCGGAGATATAGCCGGAGCCACCCTTTACAGCCTGATACAGACCTCCGGGACCGTCAACGGCCTTCCCAACGGAGTATCCGGACTGAATATAATAAACGCGGGCCTGGACATGCCTCTCAAGAGGATGATGGTCTCGCTGGATCTTATCAAGTTCCGGGCGTCCCAGAACGCCTCGGACGGAGCGACCCAGGTCGGACGGGAATGGGATCTCAAGCTCACCTATCCGCTGGGAGAGAGCCTTCGCCTGAAGGCGGTCTACGCCCTTTTCAAGCCTCTCAGCCTCTACGACGAGAACACCACCATAAAGCTGGTCTCCCTGGGCCTCACAGCCAAGTTCTAACTAAACCCGGAGCGCAAATCCGACATATACCTCCGCGAGCGCGGCAGGAGGGGGGGGAGGGGGAGCGCCGGTTTCTCCCCCCGCCCACCGTTGCCAACAGTCCGCTGAAAAACCCTGCTCAGGAGGCTGTCAACAGGGTTATCCACATGTGGATGACATAAGCTAGCCTTACCCTGACATATATTGACATATAAATGCCTATACACTAAAATATATGTCAAATAATACCGCCAAGAGGCCGAACACCATGACCGAACGCTGCAGACTCAGGATAAAAGACCCTTCCGGCGCCGAATTCGAAGCCGAAGGCCCAGTGGATTTCATCCAAAGCGAGAAGAGCCAGTTCCTGGAAGCCGTACGCTCAGGAACGACTCGGCGCAAGGCCGAGCCGGAAGACCAGCCGTCCGAAGACCGGAAAGACGAGGCCCCGGCCGCCGAGGATCTCTGGAAAAAAATAATCTCGGTCAAAGGCGGGGCGGCGGTATTGCGCGTCAAATCCCCGGAAACGACCGCCCAGGAAGCCGCCCTGATAATACTGGCCGGGAGCAAAATCCTGAACCACAGTGAAGAGCTGAGCGCCATAACCCTGTCCCGGGCGCTAAGAAGCTCCGGATACCAGCCGCACAGACTGGACAGGGCGTTGCTCGCGGAGATCAAAGCGGGCAAAATAACGGCCTCCGGGACCAAAAGAAGCCGCTCCTATAGCATAACCCGAAAAGGCCTGGAAAAGATATACGGAGCCATAACCAGGCTCGCCAGATACGCACAGCCGTAAGAGACCGGCCCAGGGGAAGCCGCTCAACCCGGCGTTCCAGCGGCGCCACAGCCGACCGACGCGGCGGAAGCGCCAGGACCCAGGCATAAATCCCAGAACAAGCCGCAGGGACGCACCAAAACACATGCCAGACCGCCCTATTCCATTGCTTACGATAATATATATTATGTTAACCTAAGCAACCTCCTCCGCTAGAGACCCCACTCCTATAGATTGATTTAGATAATTCCATATTCTCCATGTATTTTAAACACATTTTATCAGACCCTGATACTATTTGTAGGTTATTATAATTAGCACTCTCCTTTTATTACCACTTCCGGCGTTCAAGGAAATTTGAACGTAAAAATTTCAAAAAATCAGCCAACTTTTGTGAAATCCGGAATTCAGGAAAGTTCGGGAACAGGCCGAAATCGGTCAAATTCCGCCTTGCCAAAAACACCATGAAAGGCCCTGGCCGGCCCAGGTGGTATCCGAGCCAATCCCGCCAGGATCCAAGGGAACCACTTCGCCCGGGCTGCGGAGCGGGGGGCGGGAACAAACGATTTCAGGCATTTTTTCTCCCCCCTTAAAAAACACCATATAAGAGCGCGCCCGTAAAAGCCCGCCTCCGGCGCGGGCCAGGGGGCTCAAACAGGGGAAAAATGTCGTAGATCAAAAATACCATGAAAGCCGCTACTCCGGCTTTTAGGGGATTAAAGGCCCGACGCGGAGCCTGAAAAAACACCTATCTGCGGGATCTCCGATGCCATGAAAGCCGTCCAGCCCGGGAACCGCCCTGGAACATTCTCTTTCATGGTATGTGAGGAAGGAAAAAAGGCGGGCCCAGGGTTAAAAAACGGGAAAAACGGCGGCATTGCGGCAAGGAATATCGGGGAAAAGACGGCGGGAGAGGATGACAGGCTGCGAACCTGGATCGGGAAAGGGGGGATAAGGACTTTCTCCCCCCCTTACTATCGCTTGCCGGTGCTTCCGTAGCCCCCGGAGCCCCTGGAAGTGGCCTCCAGGGCGCTAACCTCGGTGAAAACGGCGTATTCGACCTTATTGAACACCATCTGGGCTATTTTCTCGCCCTTTTTGACCTCATAGGCGGTGTTGTGGTCGTGGTTTATGACTATTACCCCCACTTCCCCCCTGTACGGAGCGTCTACGGTACCGGGAGTGTTCAGTACCGTAAGTCCGTGCCTGAGGGCGAGCCCGGATTTGGGCCTGACCTGCCCCTCGTAGCCGTTAGGTATCGCCATCTTTATCCCTGTAGGCACGAGCGCCCGCTCCCCGGGCCTTACCGTGACGTCGGCGGCGGCATAAAGGTCCACGCCTGCGTCTCCCTCATGGGCGTAACGCGGCATTACCGCGTCCGCGGAAAGTTTCTGTGTCGGTATCTCGATCTTATCCATATGTTCTCTCCGTTACGCGGACCGTCAGCCCCGGACGGCGCAATTCGGCAGGTGGGCCGAAGCCGCCATCCTCATGCTCTCCAGCAGGTCCGGGGGCGTTTCGGGGCAGCTTTCCAGCCGGCGGTCAAGCAATCCGTTCTTCCTGGGCACGAACTTCTGCAGATAGTATTTATGTCCGCTGGAACCCGTAAGCCCGGCTATCATGGCGGCCGTCTCGCCTATCTCGGACACGGTCAGGAAACTTATCTCCCCCCCGCGGCGCGCCACCGGCACGACGGTGGTCCTGAACTCGTGGTCCGGAAAGCGCCGCACTATCCGGATGCTTTCCTCTACCGCCGGAAGCAGGTCCGCGGGAACACCGGCCACTTCCGGGAACAGCGCGCGCGGAGCTTTCACGTCCATCGCGGCGTAATCCACCAGGCCCTCGTCCAGCAGACGGCCCAGAACTCCGGGCGCCGAGCCGTTGGTATCCAGCTTGACGGAAAATCCATCACGTTTTAGACGGCGGAGGAAGGGTACCAGGTCTTCCCGTCCGGTAGGCTCGCCGCCGCAGACGACGACCCCGCTGGTCCAACGCCGGAGCCCTGACAGGCGCGAGAAGAACTCCTCCTCGTCCACCAGAGGCGGGCCCTCCAGGATCGGACCGGCGTGGCAGGCCGGACATCTGAACCCGCAGCCCGGGACGAAAACGACGGCCGCCATCTTCCCGGGATAATCTATGAGGCTGAGTTCCAGAGCCGTCCTGATCTTCATCGCATTGACACCGGCGCGGCGCGGGGCGCGCTCCGGCACCCGCTCATCCCGCGCCGAAGGTCCGTCAGACCTTCACGGTGAAGGCTTCCTCCACCATCCTTGCGTACTCAACTTCCTTGCGGTGGAGCGGCTTGCCGCGGCGGAACTCCAGCTCGTAGCGGTCCATGGTGCCGTTGTTCTTGACCAGGACCGTGGGGATCGGATCGAGCGGCACGTTGTACCTGGCCGCGGCCATCCGGCTCTCCTGCGTCTGCAGGTCGTGGAATTCCACAGGTACGTTCAGGCCCTTGGACCTGAGCGCCCTGGCGAGGCTGCTCTTCGCCTCCTCGCACATGCCGCAGCCCGACTTTCCGAAGACCATTATCTTCTTGGACGGGTCCTTCTGGTACAGCCAGGGAACCCCCGGCGCGAAGCTGGCGTACCTGTCGGCCACCGCCTCCCTGGCCCGGCTTATCTCGAGCTGGGAATCGTTCCAGCCGCCCAGGTTGCTGAAGTAGCCCACGATCTTGGTCCGCTTGCTCACGTTCTCGCTGCCGCATTTACCGCACTTATCCTTGAAGCCGAAGAAGTTGGTGTGGCAGTTGTTGCAGTGCGTGAACTCGGGCGAGATGGTTATCTGCGACGCCCGCGTATTCCGGTAGGTCCGCTCCACCAGGGCCGCGATGGACTCCGCGGGTATCAGGCTCTCTCCGCAGTATACGTGTATGATCGAGCCCGATTCGATCATATCGTGGAACTTGGACTGCAGCTCTATGCGGTCGATTATGGAAACGTCCGCGCCCGGGGCGAGGTGGACGGAGTTGGTATAGTACGGCGCCTTCTCCAGGTCCCCTTTCACCACCTTGCGGGACTCCGGGAATCTGCCCAGGTCGCCCTTGGCGAGCTTCTGGGTGGCCGATTCCGCGGGCGTCTCCTCCAGCGTGAACTTGAGGCCGTATTCGGCCTTGAGCGCGTTTATGCGCTGGTACAGGTGGTCGATCACCTTCAAGCCGGTATCGTAAGCCTCGCGCGTCTCGTGCAACTGATGGCCGGTGAGGCACTGCACGACCTCGTTGAGCCCGATGATGCCGAAGATGTACGTCGCGGTCTTCAGGTTCACGTACGGAGTCCCGTCGTCGGAAGGTATGCCGAGGGACCGCAGCGGGCTGCCGTCCGTATCCAGCAGGGTCTGCGTGTAGGCCTTTTTCTGCAGATGGGCCTTAACGGCGAGGTCAACGGCTTTGTCGATGGCGGCCAGCGTGCCGTTCAGGTCCTTGCCCTTGAAAGCCGCCTGGGGAAGGTTGATGGTCACGTTCTGGAAGCCGGTGAAGCGTATCCGCTCCGGGTGCTTCAGCAGGTCCGGGTCGGTCACTTTTTCCTTCAGGCGGCAGCACTGCGCCAGCGTGGCTCCGGCTCCGTCCCGGTCGAACATGAAGTAGGTGGAGCCGTTCTTGGCGGCCAGCCTGCAGCCGTACTCGAACACCTCCCGCTCGTCCGGGTCCTCCAGAGCCGTCTTCCCGACGTGCAGATCGCACTTCGGGAAAGCGAACTGCACCCCGTACTTGTCCCCCTCCTCCCAGACCTTCATCAGTTCGATCGCGAATTCCTGCGCGGTCTTGACCATGCGGGGATCGCCGTAGGTCACGTATTTGCGACCGTCGGCCGGATGGGCGACGTCGCCGTTTCGGGAATCGCCTTCGACGCCTTTGAAGCGGGGCGCCTCGTCCGCGAGCTCGATCCTGCCGTCGGAGTCCTCGATCATGTACTTTCCGCCGGGCCCCATGGCCGGCACGGCGCTCATGTACTCGGGCACGCCGGTGTGGATGTTGAAGTCTATGAACAGGGTCTGCCCGCCGCGCGAGAAGGCGTTCTGGCTGGCGGAGAAGATCAGGTTCTGCGCGATCTGGCGCATTTCCTTCCGGGAAAGTTTCGTCAGCTCGCGCTTCTCGCCGGTCTTCTTGAAGTAGGGCGCGCTCTTGCCGTCCTCGAGCGAGACGGTGCCGGCCTCGACCATCGCGTCAAGCACGTCCTTCTTGATCTTGACGGACTTGCCTTCCAGTTCCCCCTCCACAAGTATCTCCGGACAGTTGAGCATCGGAGCGTACAGTATGTTGAGGAAACCGAACCCCAGAGCGCCGGCGTAGCGGGACTGCATGGAGGCCAGGAAGGTCTGTATGTGCCCGTTAAGCACCATCGCGGACCTGGCCGGATGGGACTTGTTCTGGAGATTGGAGACTATCTTGTTCAGCCCGTACTTCTTTATATATTCCACCGAATGGCTGGAACAGTAGACCCGCTGCGGATAACCGAGGTCGTGTATATGTATGGCGCCGTTGTTATGGGCCTCGGCCACTTCGTCGGAGAACACCTTGCGCAGATTGTACTGCTTCAGCACGTACTCGGCTATGCCGAGGTTGACGGCCTCGGGGTTGTTGGAGGTTATGTTCGAGTTCTCCTTGCTGCCGGAAAGGACCAGGGACTCGATGGTGGAGAACGGGATGGCCAGGGACGCGTTCCTCACCGGTATGCCCATCATGGCCAGGTGGGATTCGGAGATCTTGCGCAGGAACGTGGTGTCGAAGCTCCGCGTGCCGTACTTGTCCGAAAGTTCGTAGGCGTCGTTCTCGGTCTCCTTGGCTATCATCTCGGCCAGCTCGGTGGAGAGCTGGTAGTCCTTTTCCAGCGCCTCGGAAAGTTTCTTCCGGTCGAATTTCTCGATCGTCTCGTTCGTGATGGACTGGACCAGCAGCATCTGGTCGGTGATGTCGCCGGACCGGACGCTGCGCTTCTTCACGTGCAGCTCCACCTGGCGCACCCGGCGGCGGTCCAGCGCGTAGGATTCGAACTTGTCCGCGGTCCGGCAGAAGCCGTTCTCGCGGAGCACCTGGATGCAGACGGCGTTGCTGTCGTCCACCGTGGGGATCTTGGCGCGGGAGGAAAAATTGGCGTAGAGTCTCCTGGCGACCTCGGCGGCCAGCTCGGCGGCCTTCGCCTCGTCCCTGCCGCCGATGGTATAGGCGGCCTTATAAATAGCTTTCTTTATCTTGGCGACCTCGAAGGCCGCGACCTTTCCGCTCCGCTTCTTTATCACCTTGGGAATACAATCTTTCATTTCATTGCCCTCTTACTTTATCGACTTTATCTCTTTTTCGAAGTCCTTTACGTCCTCGAAATCCTTGTAGATGGACGCGAACCGTATGTACGCCACCTTGTCCAGCTTCCGCAGCCTGCGGATCACCAGCTCACCGACCAGCCGGCTCGGGATCTCGCTCTTGTCCTCGTTCCGCAGAGCGTTCTCGATCTCCCGCATGGCCTCCTCTATCTTCTCCACGCTGACCTCGCGTTTCTCGCAGGCCTTGAGCAGGCCGGTCTTGAGCTTCTCGGAAGAGAAGTTCTCGCGCCTGCCGTCTTTCTTTATCACCACCAGCGGGCTCCGCTCGATCCTCTCGTAAGTAGTGAATCGTTTGGCGCATTTCTCGCACTCGCGCCGCCGCCTGGTTTCGAAGACGTCTGAATCGCGGCTGTCCGTGACCTTGGTGTCATCGGCGCCGCAGAACGGGCATTTCATCCTGACCCCCCTCTCTACCATATCTTGTGCCCGGCTTGGTTCCGGACACCATTACTTGTATGTTACACACTTAAACCGCGGTTGTCAACTTTTCATTGGGAGAGCGGCGGCGGACACGGCCGATGAGTCGTTTTACGAACGGGGAAACCGGAAGATATTAGAGGGGAGGCCCGGGATTCGGCATCTTCCGCAACCAGGGTTCGCGGGGCCTGTAGTGGGCCATGGGTTCGGGGTCCTGTCGCCCAAGCCGCCTTTTCGCTTCCCTCGCTCCACCCATCCCCTAGCTAGGCAAGGCGAGAAGCACCACTCTGTTCACCTTCCGCTGCGGGGTCAAAAAGGCGGCTTGGGTGCCACCCCTCCAGAGTTCGGCATCCGCGCGCTACCCGCTCCAAATAAGGAAGCACCTGCTGGCCAAAAGCTAAAAGCCAATAGCTATGAAGTACCTGTTAGCTACAAGCTAATAGCTGTCAGCTATTTCCCGGGAAGACGGCGGGAAGACAGGATCGCGGCAGGGACCAGGAGATATCCGGCCAGAAGGAAAATCGGCGCCAGGACGGCGTAGACGTCACCGCCGGCCGGTCCGGTACGGCGGAGGAAAAAATACCCGGCGACGGCCAGCGCCGCGGCGCAGACCAGCAGCGGCCGGCGCACGCCGGAGCTATGCTCGGCTTCCGGGGCGCGCGCCGGAGCCTTGCCGGCGTACGCGTCCCTGTTCCGCTTCTTCCTGGACATAAGGCGATTATAAGAACATTCCGGCGGCACGGTCAAAAAAGGCCCCGTCGTAGGCGACGGGGCCGGATCCGCGTCGGCGGGGATCACTGCCCCGGGGCCGCCTGGAGGACCAGCTGGCCGAGGGCGCGCTCGCCCGGCTCGAGGGCCGCATCCCCTGGAGATGTCAGGGCCACGTCCTCATAGACCGGCTCCCCGGTCCCGGAGGTTCCCGTGAATTCCGGCGCCACGGTAAGGGAAAGATTGGAGGCCTTAGGTATTACCTGTGTAACGCAATGTATGGAACCGCCGGCCTTTATGCTCGAATCGGAAGGCACCTGGACCACGGTTACGCCGCGCATGCCGGCCTCGTACGCTTCCTTCGCGGCGGCGTTGTCCTGGGCGCTGCCTGAATAGGACGGTATAACGGCCACGTTGTTGACGATGAGGGAATTAGTGTACGTATACCATGTTCCGGACTTGGCCCAGCCTTTCACGGTGATTATCTTATAGGGCTCCCCATCGGGGGCCTGCCTGTCCCTGAAAAAGGCCAGAGCCTTTTCGGAATTGGATTTGAAAGGTTCCGTATCGGCCAGGGAGATCAGAACGGTATGGTCGTTCAGCAGCTTCATGAACATGTCTATATGGCCGGTGCCGTCCGCGGGCTCCCCGGGATATCCGGCGTAATCGAAGGTATATATGTTCTTTACATTGAAGTAGCGCTTCAGCGCCGAGTCTACCTGGTCCCTGGACATGCCGGAATTCCAGGCATAGGTCCTGACGGTCATGAACAAGTTGCCGGCGGAGTCAACCAGCACGTTCCCGCCGTCCAGCACCAGGTCGGTCCCGTACACGTCCAGACCCTTTATCCTGCCTATGTTCCCGGGCGCCGCGTCGTCGCTGGTCCTGTACTGGTAATGCCTGTAGACGGTGTCCACGATAGCCGCCTTGCCCTGCGAGGCGGAGATGCCGAAGGGGCCGTAATCGCGCGACCAGACGCTGTTGACCTTTATATTGATGCGGGAGTAGCTTTCCGCCGGCACCCCGGCTATCGACTCGGGGCCGGCGGCCGCCCAGAGCTTCGCCCCGCCAGGCCCGGTCACCGCCCGGGCTATCGCGGAGAGCATATCGGTATAGCCGGCCCAGCCCACCACCACGGCTCCGGCCGGCTCGTATTCAGCGGTAAGACGGAAATCCGGTGGAGGCGGAGTTTTAGGGGAAGTCTCGGACAGGCTCTTCTGTATCCGCTCCGAGGGATCCAGCCAGTTGGGGAGCGGAGCCGACGACTCTTCAGCGTAAACGGAGGGACACAGTAAAGCCAGGACCAGAAGCGCAGCTATGTTGAGATTTCTCACCGGTTCTCTCCCTTGACCGAAAGATCGCCCCGGCCCGCCAAGCGGACCGCCGTTATATAGTTTAACAAGCGCCCTCGCGGGGCTCAAGGGCCGGCGGGGAAGCCGCCGTGTAGGCCTTTCGGCCCAGACGCCGGCCTGAGAACGGGACCTATTTTATGGCCAGAGTGGACACGTATTGTTCGTAACGGCCGCGGATCTCGGACCTGGAAAGTCCGCCGACCCGCTTAACGCTGAAATCCTCAACGTTGAAGGAGGACATGACGGTACCGAAGGACATGGCGCGCCTCAGCACGTCGAAGTTCCGCCAGTCCGGGGCCGCCGCCAGATAGCCCATGAACCCTCCGGCGAAAGTATCGCCAGCCCCGGTCGGGTCCACCACCTTCTCCACCGGACGGGCCGGTATCGAAAGCACTTTCCCGTCGTAGAACAGCATGGCCCCGCTGTCTCCCCGCTTAACCACTATCGCTCTCGGGCCCATGGCCGCGAGGATACGCGCCGCCTTGATGAGGTTGTACTCGCGCGTCAGCTGCCGCGCCTCTTCTTCGTTGACGAAGAGCAGATTCACCCTGGACAGCAGCCTGACCAGCGATTTCTTCTTCAGGGATATCCAGTAATTCATCGTATCGCACGCGACAAGTCTGGGCTTCGCCATCTGGTCCAGCACGTCCCGCTGCAGGTCGGGGTCTATGTTGGCCAGGAAAAGGACCCCGCATTCCTTATGCGCGCGGTTCAGCCTGGGCTTGAAATGCTGGAACACGTTCAGATGCGTGGCGATGGTTAACGCGTTCTTGAAATCCCTGTCGTAACGCCCTTTCCAGTGGAAGGTCTTACCGGGCATGACCTGAAGTCCCTCAAGGCATATGTTGCGCCTTTCCAGAAGACGGCGGCACTTCGGCGGGAAATCCTCCCCCACCACGCCGACCACGCGGACCGGGGTGAACTGCGAAGCGGAGAGCGAGAAATGCACGGCCGAGCCGCCGAGCGCCCTGGTGGTGCTTCCGTGGATTGTCCGCACCGAATCCAGCGCTACCGAACCGACTACCAAGATCGTGTTTTTCATGATATCGCGGTCCGACTCCCTGATCCTATATTTCCGGCCCCGCCGGACTCGGGCGCGGAAAGCCCGCCGCCTGGGAAATTATACAAAATTGGGTCCCCGCGCCCCGCAGCTAAGCCGCCTCCCATTGCCTGCCGCACAGGGTCCTGAACCGGCAGGAGCGGCAGGCCTCGTCGTCCGCCGGCGGGGCGAACGGCGTTCCCTCGTCCAGGACCTCCTCCAGGAGGACGCGCAGGACCGTCCTGCAGTGGACGGACGCCGCCGCCCTGTCCACGGGCTTTCCTCGCCTTTCCCTGTACAGGCTCTCCTCTTCTATGTTCTCCCTGCCCAGAAGCATAAGGGAGGCGTCCATGCCGGCAGCCGGGTCGAGGCCGCGGCCATCCGCGCAGGCGACGAGGTAAAAAGGCAGCTGCACCGATCTCAGCGTGGACGGCCATTCGGCCCGCTTTTCCGGATCGAACCTCCGCCAATCGGGGGCCGCCGCGCGCGAACCCGTCTTGTAGTCCAGTATATGCGTAACCCCGCCGCGCCGGTCGATCCGGTCCGCGCGGCCCCTCAGCTTCACCGGCCCGAACCTGGTCATAAGCTCCGAGGAAAGTTCGGTCTCGCATTCCAGCACCGTTATGCCGTCCAGTTTTTCCCGATGGTAGTCCAGGACGTCAAGCAGACGGCGTTCCACCTGGCGCTTTATCAGATATTCGAAACCGGATCCGTGCCCCTTCAGCTTTTCGTCGAAGACCGCGGCCGCGGCCTCCAGGGCGCTCTCGCGGTCCTTCTCCGATATGCGGAGCGGGGAACCGATGCGGGCGCCGAAAAATCCGGCCAGGACGGCGTGCGCCAGCGTCCCGATGTCGCGCCGCTCCATTTCCTCGGATATGCCTCGCTTCTCCTCCAGGCGGAGCACGTATTTGTAATAGAAGCGCAGGCCGCACTCCAGATAGGCGTCCAGGGCCGAGGGCGAGAACGGCATGCGCCTCAGCAGCTCGGTCATTTCCCGGGTTTTAGGGACCGCGGCCGGCTCCGCCCTCGAGAAATCCATACGCAGGTGTATATCCCCCTCGTCCGGCCTCCGGCCCGAGCGCTCCAGGTCCCAGACGAGCTTTTCCACGAGGGGGCTGCGTTCCTGCCCGGAACTGTCCTTGTAGAAGATGTGCGCCTCCGAGGCGCCTCCGAGCAAAACGGAAAAATAATAGCGCGATATCCGTTCCCGGGTCCTGTACGTGGACAGGCCCAGCCCCTCCCGCACGAAGTGGGACAGGACGCTGTCCTCCTTGCGGACAGCCGGCAGCACGTCGGCATTGGCGTCAAGGAAGTAGACCCGGTCGAACCTCAGCCCGCGGGTCTCCAGGAGCCCCAGCACCTGCAGCCCCTTGAGCGGCGTGCCGGGAAAAGGATAGGAGGCGTCGCGCATGAACGCCTTGAAGAACTTGAAATATCCGGCCGGGACCGAGAAGCTTTCCCCGGAAAGTCCCGACCCCTTCAGTTCCAGGATCCGCTCCAGGGCCCTTTC
>JAKLEK010000002.1 GCA_022703115.1 Elusimicrobiota bacterium | reverse complement strand
ACCTACTTAAGGGACAGGATCAACGGAGTGGCGGCCTCCTCGGGTTACTGAGCCATCGTCCATCAAAGAACGGCCTCGCCCCGCATGGGGCGGGGCCGTTCTTATTGCGCCATGACCGCCAGCTGCCGGCCGCCAAAAGCAAAGACCTGACCCCGATTCCGCATATATGTATAATAACTGGGTATTCCCGGTAATATGGTCCCGGAGGGGACCTGACAAGCGGAGGGCTCATGGATAATACCACTAATCTGCTGGCGGCGCCGCTAATCGTTCTTTGCGCGGCGGCGCTCTATCTTTCCGGTTGCTCGGCCAGACGCCCCGTTAAGGCCGCGCCGCCCCCGTTGCCGGATTTCACCCTGAGCTACGACTCTCCCACGGACCCGGCCCTGCAGGCCGAGCTGGAGCGCATCGACGCCGAGCTGCGCGCGAAGCAGGGCATGGGAGCGGAGCACACGGACCTCGGACTTCTCGACCTCAAGACCGGACGGCTGGCCCTGATACGTCCGGACAAGATCGAATACGCCGCCAGCGTGGCCAAGATAGGGATACTGTACGCCTATTTCCAGCTCCATCCCGAGGCCGCCGAATGTCCGAAACGACGGGTCCGCAAGGAGCTGGGTCTGATGGCGAAGATATCCAGCGACGCCATGGCCGCCAAATACTCCAGGGAGCTGGGTCTGCGCCGGATACAGGAAACCCTCACCGGAGCCGGGTTCTACGACAAGGAACGCGGCGGCGGCATATGGGTGGGGAAGCATTACGGTAAGGGGGGGGAGCGCATCGGCGATCCCATCGCCGACCACTCCCACGCCGTCACCGTGCGCCAGGTGATGCGCTACTTCCTGCTGCTGGAACAGGGACGCCTCGTATCTCCGGAAGCTTCCAGGACCATGAGAGAGATCTTCGCCTCCCCGAAGCTCCCCCACGACGATATCAAGTTCGTGAAGGGCCTGGCCGGACGCGGCCTGGACATAATACGCAAGTGGGGGTCCTGGGAGGATTGGCTGCACGACGCGGCCGTTGTGACCGGGCCTGGCCGCCATTACATACTGGTGGCGCTGACCCATCACCCCCGGGGCGACGCCTATCTGGAAGACCTGGCTAAAGCCGTGGACGACGTGATGGCGCGGGACGCTTCGGCCAAGCCCGCCGGCGCGGCCGACTGACGTCCGGAAACGCGTAAATGGAGAAGATCCTGCCACGTCTGAGACCGCTCTGGGTCTCCGCGGCCGTACTGTCCCTCGTCTTCGTCGTGTACGGCCGCTCGCTGAGCGGCGGGTTCGTCTTCGACGATCACCATTTCGTAGAGAACAACCGGTCCATACGGTCCCTCTCCAACGTTCTCTCCTTCTTCTCCGACCCGTCCACGCAGTCCGACCATCCGGGACTGAACACGGATATATACCGGCCCCTCACCACGCTGTCTTTCGCGCTGGACCACGCGGTAGCCGGGACGAGCCCGGCTTTCCACCGGACGGTCAATCTGCTTCTGCACTGCTGCAACGTGCTGCTGCTGATTCGGCTCTGCGCTCTCCTGGGGTTTTCCGGCCCGTACGCCGCGCTCGCGGGGGCGTTCTTCGCGCTGTTCCCCACTAACGTCGAATCGTTCGTATGGATCTCCGGCCGGTCTTCGGTCCTTTCCACGGCCTTCATCCTCTGTTCCGCCGTCTTTTTCGTAAAAAGGGTGGAAACCGGCGACCGGAGGTACATGCTGCCGTCCGCCCTGGCCGCCGCGGCCGGCCTTTTCACGCGGGAGACGGCGGCGGCCGTACCGCTGATCGCCCTCGCCTATGTCTTTGCCTGTGGAAGGCCGCTCAGGAGCTATCTGAAGGATATAGGGCTTTATCTGGCCCTGCCGGCCGCGCTGTTCGTGCTGCTGCGGTTCGCGATGCTCGGCCGGCTCCAGCAGGCCGCGCCCCCGGACATGCCTTTCTCCTCGCTGGCCGCGGTTCCGTTCCTGCTTTTCGCGAAATACGCCGAGATCGTTCTTTTCCCCTTTTCCATGATGGTCACCTACACTGACGCCATCAACGCGCGCCTGGGCGCTCTGGCGGCCTTTCTGCCTGCCGCCGGCGCCCTGGCCCTGGGTTACGCCGGGCTGACCGTCTTCCTGCGCGTACGGGGGCAAAAAGCGGCGGCCTGGGGTCTTCTCTGGGCTCTGGCCGCGCTTCTGCCCGTACTGAACATAATCTCCATAGCGGTCTACGCGGCGGAACGCCTCCTGTACCTGCCGCTCGCGGGCCTGGGCATCGTCTTCGCGGCGGCCGCGCGCGGGATAGGGGACGGGACGAGGACCCGCAGCGCGGTCATGGCGGCGGCGGGGGGCCTTTTTCTGCTCTACGCAGTGAACATACAGGACCGGCTAAAGGTATGGCGGGACGACGTGTCGCTTTGGAGCTACGACTCCGCCAGGAACCCCGGCAACTTCCTTAGCCTGCTGCGCCTCGCCGACGCTTTGCGCGCGGCGGGGGACCGGCGCGGCTCTTATACGGCGCTGGAGGGGGCTCTGGGCGCGGCTTCGGACGACAGACAGCGCTCCATAGTCCGCAACGAACTCGGGACCCTGCGCGCGGCGGCGAACGATCTGGACGGGGCTGAACCGCTCTTCAGTCTGGCGGCCGAACTGGACCCCGGCAATCATCTGGCCTTCTACAACCTGGCCATGGCGCGTTTCCTGAGGAGGGATCTCTCCGGGGCCGCCGGGTACCTGGAGCGCAGCCTGCGGCTCAACGGGACATACGCTCCGGCCCGGGCGCTGGCCGGGGCGCTTGAAAAAAGGCTGAACGACGGAAGATCGAAGGGAAATTAAAGGGAAGGCCCGGTTCAGCGGGCGCGGGACGACATCTTTTTTATAAGGCCGGTGGTGGAGCGCCCCTTGAGAAGCCCGACCCGGACGGTCCGGCCGGCGAACTCCCGGCCCACTATCTCGGCGCCCGCGTAGTCGGCCCCTTTGACCAGCACGTCAGGCCTAAGGGCCTTTATCAGGGCCAGCGGAGTATCCTCGGAAAAGACCACGACGGCGTCCACGGAGGCGAGGGCGGCCAGGACCCTGGCCCTGTCGCCCTGGCAGTTTACGGGACGCGCGGGCCCCTTCAGCCGGCGAACGGAAGAATCTGAATTCAGCCCCACGATCAGGGTTCCGCCCAGGGACCTGGCCTTTTCGAGCAGGAGGGCGTGCCCGGCATGGATTATATCGAAGCAGCCGTTCGTGAAAACCGTTTTCCGGCCGGTCCTCGCCGCGGCCCGGCGGAAAGCCCGGGCCTTATCGAGGGACATGATCTTGGCCGCTGTGTTCATGCCTTGACCGCGGCCGGGGCCAGCAGCTTTTCCATGAAGCCGGTGTCCACATCCCCCGCGTTGAACTCCGGGGAATCCACTATGAGGCGGTGCACGTCTATGGTGGTGGACAGGCCGCCGACCCTGAACTCTCCCAGGGCGCGCCGGGAGCGGGCTATCGCGGCCGCGCGGTCCGGGCCCCAGACGACGAGTTTAGCCAGCATGCTGTCGTAGTAGAGCGGGAGTTTATAGCCCTGGTACATGTGCGTGTCCAGCCTGATGCCGGGCCCGCCGGGCACCACCCATTCCTCCACGCGCCCCAGCGACGGGGCGAAATTCCTGGTAAAGTCCTCGGCGTTGATGCGGTGCTCTATAGCGTGACCGTCGAAAGAGGACGCCCGGTTCCGGGACAGGCTCAGCTTCTCGCCGGCGGCTATCAGCACCTGTTCCCTGACAAGGTCGGTCCTGGTTATGGCCTCGGTGACGGGATGTTCGACCTGCAGCCGGGTGTTGACTTCCATGAAGTAGAAGTTCCTTTCCTTGTCCATCAGGAACTCGACCGTGCCGACGCCGACGTATTCGGCGGTATCGGCCAGGCGCACCGCCGCTTCCTCCAGGCGCTCGCGAAGCTTCTGGTTGACGGCGGGAGAGGGGGACTCTTCCAGCAGTTTCTGATGGCGGCGCTGGATGGAGCAGTCCCTCTCCGGGAAAGCGACCGCGTTCCCGCGGGAGTCCCGGGCGAACTGCACCTCTATATGGCGCGGGCCTTCGATGTATTTTTCGAAGTATACGTCCCCGTTGTTGAAGGCGGACTTGGCCTCGGAGGAAGCCATCTCGAACTCATGGGCCAGAGCGGACTTTTCCCGCACTATCCTTATACCCTTTCCGCCGCCGCCGGCGGCGGCCTTTATCATGATGGGGAAGCCTATTTTCTCCGCTTCTTTGAGGCAGTCCCGGGTAACGCAGTTCTTCGTGCCCGGGGTGACGGGTATGCCGCCCTTCATGGCTATCTTCCTGGCGCTGGCCTTGTGGCCCAGCATGTCTATGGCCCTGGGTGAAGGGCCGATGAATACTATGCCGTTGCTTTCGCAGGCGGCGGAGAAAGCCGGATTCTCGGAAAGGAACCCGTAGCCGGGATGGATGGCTTCGGCGCCGGTGACCTTGGCGGCGGAGATCACGGCCGGGATATGCAGATAGCTTTCCCGGGCGACCGCCGGACCGATGCAGACGGCCTCGTCGGCCTCCCTGACGTGCAGGCAGGAGCGGTCTGCCTCGGAATAGACGGCCACGGACCTTATGCCCATTTCGCGAAGGGTGCGCATGACCCTTATCGCTATTTCCCCGCGATTAGCCACCAGGATCTTCTTGAACATTATCGTAGACCTCCATGTGGCGCGGACCTGGCCCGCGGTATACCGCGGGCGGCGGCCGCGCCGGATAAAGGGGTTCCGGCGGAAAGGTCCGCTGCCTCCGGCCCGGGGGCCGTGGCGCGGACGGGGACTACCTCGGCTCTATGAAGAACAGGGGCTGGCCGTATTCCACGGTCTGCCCGTCTTCGACGGAAACGATCTTCAGGTTGCCGTCGACGGGGGCGGAGACCGGCTTGAATTCCTTCGCGGCCTCTACGACGCCGAGCTCGGCGCCTTTCTTTACGGTCATGCCCTGTTTGACGGCATTGGCCTTGCCGGGCCTCGCAAAACGGAATACGCCTATGGACGGAGCGGATACGGTCACCACGGAGGAGGAGAACTTGCTGTGCGGTTCCGGGGTGTTGTTGACCTTGAGGCTGATCTTGTCACCGCCGTTCTTCCAGGTGACCTCTTCCAGGTCGGTCGATTCCATCCATTTGGTTATCTTGCTGAGCGTCTTGACGTCCATTGAACCTCCACTGTCGCGTCCCCCGTTTATGGCCCGGACTATTGTGCCCTGACCCTGGGTTCGGGGTCCTGCCGCCCCTCCAGCCGCTGCTACTGCAAATCCCCGGGAACACCCAAAAAACGGTTGTTTTCCCTTCCCTAATCCTGGCTGTCGTCGCCGGGCTTTTTCACAGGCCGGCTTCGGACGGATCGAAGGGCATCGGCAGGAGCCGGGAGACCTTCACCTGCGTTACCTTCTCCTTTTTCTCCAGCGGCTGCCAGTTAACGAAGATGGCGTCCGCGTTCTTCAGGGCGAATTCCATTATCACCTGCCGGCAGGCCCCGCAGGGCTTGGCGGATTTGGCGACCACGCACACGGCCCGCACCTTCTTTTCGCCGTGGCTGAGCGCGTTGAATATGGCCACCCTCTCCGCGCAGCAGGCCAGGCCGAACGAGGCGTTCTCCACGTTGCAGCCGGAGTAGATGCGGCCAGACTCCATGAGGACCGCCGCCCCGACCGGGTAGCGGGAATAGGGGGAATAGGAGTGTTTCTGCGCTTTCTTGGCCGTCTCTATGAGCTTCTTATGGACGGGGCTGAACCTGTTCGTCCGGCCGGGCCTGTGTTTTCTGGTCTTTTTGCTCATAAGTTCACCCTATAAGCGGTTTTAGCGCTTTATAAAGCTTGGGCGGGAAATGCTCCCTGCGCGTGAACACCGAGTTCTTTATCAGTCCGGCGCAGTTAGTGGAGCAGCCGGCGGCGGCGGCCGCGGGGATGACCTTCACCAGCAGCCGGCGGATATTCTCTATGTTCTTGTGCAGTATGCCGACCACCTTTTCCTGGTCCACCTCTTCTCCTTCCTTCCAGCAGTCGTAGTCGGTGACCAGCGATACCGGCACATAGTGGAAGCCCGCCTCACGGGCAAGCTTGGCTTCGGTGGCCACCGTCATCCCGATGATGGAGTAGCCCATCTTCCTGTGATAGAAGGATTCGGCCCTGGTGGAGAAGCCGGGTCCCTCCATGCAGACGTAGGTCCCGCCCAGATGGGAGCGGATGCCGAGCTTCAGCGCCGCCTTGTACATAAGGCGGGAAAGGGAGGAACAGAAGGGTTCGGCCATAGGCACATGCCCCACAATTCCCGCCCCGAAGAAGGTGGAAACCCTCCCCCTGGTCTCGTCTACGAACTGGTCGGGGAAAACAAAATGGGTGGGAGCAAGCTCGGACCGGAGAGAGCCGACCGCGCTGGCCGAGATGACGGTGCGCACCCCCAGAGACTTCAGCGCCCACATGTTGGCGCGCTGGTTTATCTCTCCGGGCAGAATAGTGTGCCGCCGGCCGTGCCTGGGCAGAAAAGCCACCGGCACCCCGGAAAGACGGCCCAGAACGATCTTGTCGGAAGGGTCGCCGAACGGCGTCCTTACTTTTATATCCTTTACGTCCTTGAGCTCGCTCATGGCGTAAAGGCCGCTTCCGCCGACAACGGCTATACCGGCCACGGATTTCTTTGTCATCGTAGCTCCCGAGAACCGAATCATATCCGGAGGCCCCGGAACGGCGCCGGGCCTGCCGGGCCCGGTAAAGCCGTTATACTGCGGGACCTTCCAATAATAATAGATTCTATAATATTAGGGGCCCGGAAACACCTTAAATCCTCCGATTTCAGGCCTCGAACCCCGGGTACATCGGGAATCTGGCGCACATGGCCCTGACCTTTTCGGCTATGGCCTTCAGCGCCCTGTCGTCCCCTTTGTGCTTCACGGCGTCGTCTATGAAGTCCGCTATGGCGGCCATATCCCTGTCCTTCATGCCGCGGGTCGTCACGGCCGGGGTCCCTATCCTGATGCCGCTGGTGACCATGGGGGGCTGGGGGTCGAAAGGAATTGTGTTCTTGTTGACGGTGATGCCGGCCTTGTCCAGGGCGGCCTCGGCCTCCTTGCCGGTGATGTTCTTGGCGCGCAGGTCCAGGCTCATCAGATGGCAGTCGGTGCCTCCGGCCACTATCCTGTAGCCGCGGGCCGCCAGCTCCCGGGCCAGTTTCCTGGCGTTCCTGACCACCTGCTTCTGATACTCCCTGAAGGACGGGGAAAGGGCCTCCTTGAAGCATACGGCCTTGGCGGCCACCGCGTGCATGAGCGGCCCTCCCTGGTTTCCGGGGAAATTGGTGCGGTCTATGGCTCTGGCATAAGGGGCCTTAGAGAGGATAAGCCCGCCTCTGGGGCCGCGCAGGGTCTTATGGGTGGTGGTCGTGACCACGTCCGCGTATTCCACCGGCGAGGGATAGACCCCGGCCGCTATGAGCCCCGCGTAATGAGCGATATCGGTGACCAGGAAGGCTTTCCAGTTGTCGGCCATCCTCTTGAGACGCTTCCAGTCCCAGACGCGGGAGTAATTGGAGGCTCCGGCCATGATGAGCTTGGGCCGGGTCTTCTCCACCAGCTTTTCGGCCTCTTCGTAGTCCAGGAGCTCGGTGTCCTTGTGCACGTTCATCGTGACGATCTTGAAGTAGCGGCCGGAAAAGTTGAGCGGATGGCCGTGCGAAAGATGGCCGCCGTGCGAAAGGTTGAGCCCCATCACGGTGTCGCCGGGCTCGATCAGGGACAGATAGGCCGCTATATTGGCCTGGGTGCCGGAATGCGGCTGGACGTTGGCGTGTTCAGCTCCGAAAAGCTTCTTGGCGCGGTCGATCGCCAGTTTCTCGGCCACATCCACGTATTCGCAGCCGCCGTAATAGCGTTTGCCGGGGTAACCTTCGGCGTATTTGTTGGTGAGGACCGAGCCCAGGGCCTCCAGCACCGCTTTAGAGGTATAATTCTCGGAGGCTATGAGCTCCAGGTTGTTCTGCTGCCTGAGGACCTCTCCCCTGACGGCTTTATAAAGCTGCGGATCGTTCCTGCGTATCTCTTCGTACATTTGCCAGCTCCTTGGAACGCCGGCACGCCGGCCGCTCCGGACCCGCGGAGGTTTCCGCCTTCCGCATAATCTTATTTTAGCTCTTTTTCCGCCAGTTTGTTCAGGACGGCGTCCACGGCCTTCTTTATCCGGCGGAAACCGGCCGCATAAACGGCTTCGTCCCCGCCGAAGGGGTCAGGCACGTCGCCTTCGCCCTGTCCGGCGTACTCGAGGAGGGTAAAGGTCTTGTCGAAAACGGCCGGGAACCGGTCCAGCACGGCGGCTTTCTGGGAACGCGTCATGACCAGGATGAGAGAGGCCTCTTCCGCCAGCTCCCGGGTCAGGCTTTCAGGCGAATGCCCGGAAAAAGGCACGCCTTCCTTTTCAAGGACCGCGGCCACCTGCGCCGGCGGCGGAGCGGCCGGGTCCGCGGCCAGGCCGCAGGAGGAAAAGTCCCGGTCGAGGCCCCGGTCGGAAGCCGCCTTCGCGGCGTAATACATGGCCATGACGCTGCGGCAGGTGTTCCCGGCGCAGACGAACATCACCGGACGGCGGGCCTCGCCTTCGGGGCCGGAAGAGTCGTCGCGGGCCGAGGCCGAGCGGAGCAGAACCACCAGCTCCCCTTTTACCGGCCCAGAGGCGGCCAGCCTGTCCCTGACCTCCCCGGCCGTGCCGGTGAGCCATTCCTCGTATACCTTGGTCAGCTCCCTGGCCAGCGCCATGCGCGTGTCGCGCCCGAACTCGGCGCAGACGAGGTCCGCGAACCTGTTTATCCTGAAAGGGGACTCGTAAAGGATGACCGTCCTGCCCAGTTCCAGGGCCGGCTTGAGAGCCTTCAGGATCCTGCCGCGGGCGCGCGGCAGGAAGCCCAGGAAGACGAAAGAATCGGCCGGCAGGCCGGAACCGGCGGCGGCGGTCACCACGGCCGACGGGCCCGGCAGGACCGAAACAGGCAGTCCCTCGGCCCGGGCCAGCGCCACCAGTCTCCAGCCGGGGTCGGAGATGCAGGGCATGCCCCCGTCGGACACCAGAGCCAGGTTCTTTCCGGCCCTCAGCAGGGCGGCGGCCTCGGAGACGGAACGCTCGTCGCGCTCGTTATAGCGCGCCAGCTTCTTGGAGATGGAATATCTGTTAAGCAGCTTGACGGTCCGGCGGGTATCTTCGCAGAGCACCAGGTCGCAGCCGCGCAGGACCCTGAGCGCCCGCACCGTCACGTCCTCAAGATTGCCCAGAGGGGTGGGAACTATGGTAAGCATTTTCGGCTGGGGTAAGGGACCGGGGCACGGGAACGGGGATCATTCCCCTCCGGCGGCCAGACCGGCGTCCTTCCATTCCCTGCTCTCCAGTTTCAGGAAGGCCTCTACGACCTGGGGATCGAACTGTTTGCCGGCGCCTTTGGTCAGCTCCGAGATCCCGATCTCGCGGGAAAGGGCCTTGCGGTAAGGCCGGTCGCTCATCATGGCGTCCCAGGCGTCGATGGTGGCCACGATCCTCGCGCCCAGGGGGATCTCCTCTCCCTTGAGGCCTTCCGGATAGCCCATGCCGTTATACCACTCCTGGTGGTAAAGCACCATCTGCGCGACCGGGCCCAGGAAATGGATGGGCGACAATATCTGGTAGCCTATCGCGGGGTGTTTCTTTATCTCCGCGTATTCGGCGTCGGTCAGGCGGCCCGGCTTGGAGAGGATGCTGCCGTCGATCCCGATCTTGCCTATATCGTGCAGAAGGGCGGCGTACTCCACATACTTGGTCATCTGCTCCGGCATGTGCAGTTCTTCGGCCAGGGCGTGGGCCTTTTTACGGGCCCGGCCGGCGTGGTCACCGGTATAGGCGTCCTTCGCGTCTATGACGCGCGCCAGGGTCTGCACCATTTCCAGGTAGAAGTTCTCTATGCTTTCGTAAAGCTTGATGTTCTCCAGAGTTATCGCGGTCTCTCCGGCCAGCAGAGTAAGGAATTTCAGGTCGTAATCGGTGAAGGACTCCTTATCTTTAGGCAGATGGAGGTTCAGCACCCCGAACGGCTTTTCCTTGACCTTAAGCGGAAGGGCGATGAAAGGGTCTTTCTGTTCGTCGTATCCGATAAAATCCTTATACTGCGTGTTATGTTCCGGGTCCGTAACGAAGATAGTCTCCCCGGTCTCGAACACCCGGCCGGCGATCCCCTGCCCCGGCTTTATGCTGAGGCCCGCCATTAACTCCTTGGAGAGGTTCTTGGACGCGACGATCCTCAGCTCGTTCGCCGCGGAGTCCAGGACCATGAGCGAGCCCCTGGGGGAGTGTATGAGGTCGCAGGCGCTCTCCACCACGGTCTGGAAGAAATCCTCCTTCTTTATGGAACCGGCGTTGACTATGCCTATCTCATGGATGGTGAGCAGGCTGGTCAGCAGTTCATCGAACTTGTTCCAGGTGTTCCGCAGGGAGGCGTCCCGGTCCCCCTTGTCGGAGGCCGGGTTGTCCAGCTTAAAAGCGTAGATCCTGCTCAGCAGAAAACCGACCACGGCCAGAAGGAGGACTATGACGCCGGCAAGGACGTATATCATCATAGGTCGGTCAATAACAATAGCAAAATTATTTCCGCCCCGGCAACCCTGGCGGCCGGGGGATTTGTCAGATAAGGACCGATAATAATATAATTGAACCGGCGCGCGGCCCCGGAAAGGGGCCGGAACGCCGTTTAAAGCCGCCGTTTTGCGCGGCGGAACGTTCCTTACCGGATATCGAGGAAAACATGAACTCCGCGGAAATCCTGAACTGGTCTTTATTTTCTGCCCTTGGCCTGGCCGCCGCCACCCTGGTGACGGCGTACTTCAAAAGCTACTCCATAATACGTCCGCCCAAACGGCGCACCCCGGTGACCGTACACCCCGACCAGTTCGGCCTGGCCTACGAGACCATAGATCTTCCCACCTCCGACGGCCTGACGCTGAAGAGCTGGTTCATCCCCGCGGAAGGGGGGGAAACGGATAAGACCATAATCCTGTGCCACGGCATGGGGGTCAACCGCGGCGACCTGCTCCGGGACACCTGGTTCCTGGCCGAGAAGGGCTTTAATCTGTTCTATTTCGACTTCCGCGGCTCGGGGGAAAGCGGCGGCACGTTGTCCAGCGTGGGCTATCTGGAGACCCGGGACTTCGACGCGGCTTACGATTTCCTCAAGGCCCACCGGCCGCACGCCATGGAGCGCACGGCGGTTTTCGGCTCCTCCATGGGAGGTTCGGTGGCCGTGTTCGCGGCGGCCAAATACCCGGAGATCAAATGCCTGCTGGCCGAGAACACCTTCCTTTCATACAAGCGGGTCATATCCAACTGGAGCTGGCTACGGACGCGGGTGCCGTATTTTCCGCTGGTGCCCGTGACGCTGGCCTTCGTAAGGATGAAGCTGGGCGCGGACCCGGAGCCGTTCAGTCCGGCGCACAATATATCCAGAGTGAAGGCCCCGGTGCTTCTGATAAACGGCGACCACGACGATATCGTTCCGCTGCGGGACGCGGAGGAACTGTTCTCCCTGTGCGGATCGGAGAAGAAACAGCTGTGGACCATAACGGGGGCGTCGCACGGCAAGTGCGCCGAGGTCGGAGGCGAGGTCTACAAGAAGCGCGTCTCCCAGTTCTTCTCCGAAAATCTCTGACCGCGCGTCCGGCTGGGCGACATCAAGAGTTCCGCGTAGGGTTCGGGGGCCTGTCCGGGGTTTGGCTCCGCAAACACGGGGTCTCGGCTATGCCAGTGCCGTTTCAAGGCCTATGGCCCTCAGACGGCCTCGCACAGTGTCCGTAGCAAACCTTCGATAGCCCAGCCCCCCCTCACGAGTTGCGTCCACGAACACACGACAGGATAGCGTAGTCCGCCCGGCCCTCTCGCTTACGCAAGTTCGGGCCTCCGTGACGGTTTGCTCCGCCAAATCCCCGGCCTCCCCTCCAACCATATCTCGTTCTGCTTCTTGCCCGGTATTGATTTCTACGACGATATAGTGTAGAATTTTCGTTAGAGACTCGTTCTGCAGGAGGACCTTATAATGGGTGAAAAAGTACAGAAAGTAGGCGTAAAGAGAGAGGACGGTTTCCTCTATTACATAGACAAGGCCGGGGACGTCGCCCGCGCCAAGATGGCCCGCGGCGGGAAAAAGGGCGGAAAGCCCCAGAAGGTGACCAAGGTCGGCGTCAGGAAGGAGCCGGGCTACCTCTATTATCTCGACAAGGCCGGCGATATCGGCCGCGCCAAGATGGTCAACGCCAAGACCAAGAAAAAGAAATAAGACGTCTTTTTCTCCGCAGTACGAAAAACCGTCCGCCGCAAGCGGGCGGTTTTTTTATGGTCCCGCCGCCCTGCCGGGACCGGGACAAATTTGGTAATATTAAGGAATGACGGCGCTGCTGGAAGGAAAAACCCTCTCGAAGAGCATCCTCGACGCGCTCTCGCCGCGGATCGCCGCTTTTTCCGCGGCGGCGGGACGCCCGCCCTCGCTGGCGGTGGTCAATTATTTCGAAGACTCCCCGTCCGCCATCTACGTCCAGCGCAAACTCGCCGCGTGCGCGCGCCTGGGCATACGGACCGAGCTCATCAAGCCGGACGCAGGGGAGGGCCTGGCCGGGTTCCTGAAGCTTCTCTCCAGGCTCGGTTCCGACGCGGGGACCGACGCGGTCATGATAGAGCGCCCTCTGCCGGAAGGGTTCGAAACGACCGGCATGTGGGACGCCGTCCCCGCCGCGAAGGACGTTGACGCGCTTTCCTCAGCCAACATGGGCCGCCTGTTCATTTCCAGAGGCGGCGACCCGGAGCGCGCGGGCTTTTTCGTTCCCTGCACCGCGCTCGCGGTGATCCGCCTTTTAAAGCATCACGGGATAGAGGTCAAAGGCCGGCGGGTCGCCGTCGCGGGGCGCTCCGCGGTAGTGGGGCGCCCGCTGGCGCACATGCTGACCGGATTAGACGCCACAGTGACCGTCTGCCACACGAAGACCGCCGACATCGCCTCCGTTTTCAAGGCTTCTGACATCGTGGTGACCGCGGCCGGCAGGGCGCGCTGGCTGAAGGCGGGCATGCTTTCGCCCGATTGCGTGGTGATAGACGTGGGAACCAACCTGGACGAGAACGGCAAAATGTGCGGGGACGCCGACTTCGAAGACCTGAACGGTAAAGTAAAAGCCGTAACGCCGGTGCCGGGCGGGGTCGGCCCCGTCACGCTGGCCTCGCTGCTGGAAGCCAGCGTGAAAGCCGCAGAGAACGGCCTGCGCCGCTGAATTAAAGGACCCGATATACCATGAAGATCCTGCTTGTTTCGCTCTCCCTTACGCTGACACTGCTGTCCGCCGCCTCGGCCCAGGTCCGGATACGCATGCCGGAAACCTCCGGCCAGGACTCGTCGGCCGGCGCCGCGGTGGAGAAAGAGGACGCGGCGGAAGGGAACGCGGAAACCAGGGACGGGAAAGCGGCCGAAAAGCCGGCGGCGACCGACGGGGAGCCTGCGGAAGAGAACGCCCCGGAAGAGGACCTCGTCGACACCCCGGAAGCCGGCGTACCGGCGGACGGCGGACGCATCACGCTGCTGCCGAAACCCGCCAAGCCGGCCCCGGCCGGAAAGAAAAAGGATAATAAGAAAAAGGCGAAAAAGACACCGCCTCCGCCGGTATCCGAGTATAAATTCAACAGGATAGACCGTCCGCCCGTTTACACTTTCGACAAAAAGACCAATCCGATCATCAAAGAACCGAAACCCAGGAAAAAACCATCCGCCGGCAAAAAATCCTCCGCGGCGAAACCCGCGGCGGATCGTACGGAAAAAGAAGAAGACAAACTGGACTTCGGGACGGGCGGCGGACAACCCCCGCAGGACGCACCGGAGGAATGATATGGCCGATCTGCTGGTGAAACTCTACGCGCTCCCCGACCCCGGAAAGCTGTACGAGGACCTGGCCTCTTCCGGCATAACGATAAAAAGGGTCATCCCTCCAGAGAGACACGTGGTAAGGGACTGGGTGGCGGCGAAATTCCCTAAAGCCTGGGCGTCGGAGTGCGAGGCCGCCTTCTCCCGCCTGCCCTGCTCCTGCTTCGTGGCCCTGAAAGACGGAAAGATCGCCGGCTTCGCCTGCTACGACGCCACGTGCAAAGGGTTCTTCGGGCCGGTGGGCGTGGACGAGGCTCAGCGCAAAGCCGGTTTGGGAAAGGCCCTGACCCTAAGGACCCTGGAAGCCATGCGCGAGGCCGGCTACGGCTACGCGATAATAGGCTGGGCCGCCTCGGCTGAATTTTTCAGGAAAGCCGCCGGAGCCTCGGTCATAGAGGGGTCGGAGCCGGGCGTTTACAGGAACATGCTTAAAGGCTGAGCGGCCCCGCGTTCAGCGGCGCGCCCCGTTCATGTTCACGAAATAGACCCCCGCCATTATCAGGCCGCCTCCTGCAAAGGCCCACGGGGCCGGCCGCTCTCCGATGAATATATAGGCAGACAGGGCGGCGGCGAAAGGCTGCAGGTATATGAAGTAGGACGCCGTAACCGGGCCCAGCCTTTCCACGGAATTGTTCCAGAAAGTGTAAGCCAGCGCCGAAGACAGCGCCCCCAGATACGCCGCGCATAACCAGCCTTTGAACGAGAGCGACGCGAGATCGGCGGCTCCTCCCGAGACGACCCAGACCGCCAGCAGAGTGAGCATGGCCGTGAACATTGTGGCCGAGGTGATCTCGGCCTGAGACCGGGCCGAGAACCATTTCCTGCTCAGCACCACATAGCCGGTCCAGTTCAGGCAGCTTATCAGAAAGATCATGTCGGCCCTCATCGCGGCGGCCGCGGTCCCGGCCGGCCCGGGGGCGCCGGAAAAGACGACCAGCAGGGCGCCGGCCGAACCCAGAGCGAGGGCGGCCGCTTTATGTCGGCCCAGCCGCTCTCCGAGCAGCGCCATGGCGGCCGCCACCATTATCGGGATGGTCACTATAAGCCAGCCGGCATGCCCCGCGCTGGTGAACCTCAGGGCGTAGGCCTGCACGTACTGCTGGACGGACACGCCCAGCAGGGAAAGCGCGAAGATCTTCCAGAAGAACCGGGGCCGGGGACCGGCGGGCTCGAAACGTACTCCGGACGCCGCCAGCAGCACCAGCGCGCCTATCGAAGTCCGCAAGGTAACGGCCGTCAGCGGGGAGACCTCCCCGACCAGATATTTAGTGAACGGGTACGCGCTGCCCCATATCACCGAAGCGGCTATGATCTGGATATACTTCATGCTGATATTATAGGTAAAATTAAACCGCGGAACATCCGGACCTGACGGAGGGACCCTTATGCGCATACCGGGCGAATGGCACAGATCTTTTTTTAAGACTTCCTTCTACAACCCCGCCTCTCCCGCGGCCCTAGCCAAAGCCGGCGCAGAGGCCTCCTTCGTTATACGGAAGATGAAGCTCCGCGCCGGGGACCGGCTGCTGGACCTCTGCTGCGGGCCCGGCCGGCACGCCGTACCGCTGGCGAAAAAAGGGCTGGAGGTCACCGGCTACGACCTTTCCGCCGACTATTTGAAGGAGGCCGCGGAAAGGGCCGCGAAAGCCCGGGTCAAGGTCCGCTTCCTGAAAGGGGATATGCGCCGCCTGGCCTTCAAGGGGGAGTTCGACGCGGTGACCAGCCTTTTCACCAGCTTCGGTTATTTCCGGAAATTCTCGGACGACATGCGGGTTCTCAAGGGAACGGCGCGGGCGCTCAGGCCGGGGGGATACTTCCTTCTGGACATCGTCAACAGGGAACGGTTGAAGAGCGAGCTCAGGCAAAGGTACTGGGAAAGGCTGGGGAAAAACGACTATTCGCTGGACGAAAGCGAACCGGCAGGGGACGGTATCGTGACCACCCGGACGCGGCTCAAGGGCGGCGCAGCCGAGAGCAGGACCTATTTCGTACGTCTTTATTCCAAAGCCAGGATATCCGCCGCCCTCCGCAAGGCCGGCCTTAAGCCTCTCAGGTGTTGGGGCGGATTCGACGGTTCGCCTTTCGGGCCGGGTTCACGCCGGCTCATAGTGCTGGCGCGCCGAACCGGCTGAACTCTCATCTCGCCAGTTCGAACATCTTCTCGATGGCCACGCGGGCCCGCGCCGCGGTGTCGGGCGGAACTGTCACTTCCAATTCCGCAGGGAGGCGCTCGAGAGCGTCGAGGACGCTGTCGAGCGTAATGGATTTCATGTACGGACACAGCCTGCACATCGCTATGAAGTTCTTTTCCGGGAACCTGAGCCGCGCCAGCTCCCCGAAGCCGCACTCGGTGACCAGCAGATAGGCCGAAGCTCCTGTATCCCGCACGTAAGACAGCATGTCGCCGGTCCCGCCCATGAAGTCCACGGCGTTTATTATCTCGGAAGGGCATTCGGCGTGCGCCAAAGCGACCAGGCCCGGATACCGGCGGCGGTAGGTCTCTATGAGCCGGGGATCGAACTTCTCGTGCACTACGCAGGACCCGTTCCACAGGATGATATCCTTGCCGGGGGTCTTGCCCAGCTTCCGGGCCAGGTTAGCGCCCATGAAACGGTCCGGGATGAAGATGAGCCGCTCATGTTCGCGGTACATCTTAACGAGGATCTTTTCGGCGTTCGCGCTGGTCACGACACAGTCCGATTCGGCCTTGACCCCGGCCGAAGTGTTTATATAGGTCACCACCGGCAGGCCGGGGTGCCGGGCCTTCAGTTCACGCACGTCGGCGGCGGTTATGCTTTCGCTGAGAGAGCAGCCGGCGTTGCCGGACGGCACGAAAACCCGGCGCGAAGGGTCAAGGATCTTGGCGGTTTCGGCCATGAAATGCACGCCGCAGAAGATCACGTTCTCCGCCTTGGTACCGCGGGCCTCCTCCGCCAATTTATACGAATCGCCGACCAGGTCGCCCACTCCGCAGATTATGTCCGGCGTCTGGTAGACGTGCGCGCATATAACGGCCTTCTTCCTTTCCTTGAGCCGGTTTATACTGAGGGTCAGGGCGGCGACATCCCTCATGGGCCTCGCCAGGCAGCCGGCGCTCAGGCCGCGGGCCGCCAGCCTTTCGATCTCTCCACTGAGCTCGGCCGGCAAGGCGCTCATTGGCCTCCTCCCCGCGAGAGGAGGTCCGGATAATCGGAAAATATCCCGTCCGCTCCCAGGCCGGCCAGCCGCAGCGCGTCCGGCTTGCTGTTGACCGTATAGACGCAGACCTTCAGTCCCGCCTTACGGACCAGGGCGATGTTGAGGCGTGACGCGCTCCTCAGGCTGAAGTGGAAATTGACGGCGCCCACCGCTTTGGCGCGCACAATGGCCGGCAGCAGGGAGAGCGTCCTCAGCCCGCGCTGCAGATATCCCAGCGAGGCGCCGCTTTCCAGCGCCCTGAGCCGCTTTACGGTGCCGTAATCGAAACTTGAGAACAGGACCTTTTTGATAAGCCCAGGCCGGACGCGGATGGCCGCGAGCAGGTCCCCCTCTATCCCGGGATACGCGTCCCCGTCGTTCTTGATCTCGATATTTATCCATTCGGCGGACGGGGCGATGAGGTCCAGCGCTTCTTCGAGCAGCGGAACGCGCTCGGATGGAAAACCGAACTTGTCTCCTACGTTTATCTTCTTCAGGGCGGCGTAATCCGATAAGGCTATCCTGAGGGGCGCGCCGGCGGGACGGCCCAATTCGTAGTCGTGGCATACCACCAGCCGGCCGTCCCGGGAACGATGCACGTCCAGTTCGAACGCCTTCGATCCCATTTTCAATGCCAGAGCGAAGGCCGAAAGCGTATTGCCGGGAGCGTAACCGGAAGCGCCGCGATGCGCGATTATTTTCATACGAACAGTTCCTTGAGCGGCCCGAAGAATTCGTCGTGCCATTCGTACCCGAACAGCTCGCCGCGGCCGGTATCGGGTCCGTGATAATCGGTGCCGGCGGTGACCAGGAGGCCGTGCGCCCTGGCCATGGACAGGAACTCCCGCGTGCGGACGCCGGTATGCGCGGGGTAGAAGGCCTCTATTCCGTCCAACCCCATTTCCTTCCACTTGCCGAGTTCGAGGATGTCGTACACGACGCCCGGGTGGGCCAGCACCGTAATGCCGCCCGCGTCCTTTATGGTCCGGATCGCTTCCTCTATGCCGGGCCCGCAGGGCGGCACGTAGGCCGGCCTGCCGTAAGCTATGTACTTCTCGAAGGCCTTCTGGCGCGTACGTACCAGGCCGCGCTTTTTCATGAGATCGGCTATGTGGGGCCGGCCGCAGCAGTGGTCGGCTTCTACGTTCAGTTCTTCGAAGGATATATCGACGCCCTGTTCCTTCAAAAGGGCTATTATCTTCTTCACCCGCTCTACGCGGCGGGAACGGAAAACCGCCAGGCGGTCCGATAGGACTTTGTTTCCCACATCCAGTCCGTAACCCAGTATGTGGAGGTTGTCGTGCACCGAGGTGCTCACTTCCACGCCGCGCAGGTACCGCACCCCGCGCTCCCTGAGCCGCGGTTCCAGTTCGCTCCAGCCGGCGCAGATGTCGTGGTCGGTAAGCGAGACCCAGCCTATCCCGGCTTTTACGACGGCATCGGCCAGCCCGGACGGCGTCAGGCTGCCGTCCGAATAATTGGAATGCAGATGGAGGTTCAACAACGCCATGGACGCGGTACGTCCCTGACGGGCTTTGCGCCGGCCCGGGGGACGGCCCCCGGTCCTTCGGAAGGAGAGCCCGGAGCCGCCGGCGGCCAGCCGTCAGCCGACGGTAACTTCCTTGACCTCGGGGACTTCTTCCTTTATCATGCGTTCCACGACGTTCTTAAGCGTCATGGTGGCGTGCGGGCAGCAGCCGCAGGCGCCGGTAAGGCGCACTTTCACGATCCCGCTCTTTTCGTCGACGCTTATCAGCTCTACCGACCCGCCGTCCGCCTCGAGCATGGGCTTTATCTTTTCAATGGTCTTCTGAACTTTGTCTTTCATTGTGGCTCCGTTAGACCGCCGACGTGCCCCGCCAGAAAGGCGGCGCCCGGCCGTGCTGCCGGCGTGTCCGCGCGGTACGTTATAATTATACCACGAACCCCATTTGCCCTTCCTCAAAAGCCTGCGCTCCGCCCGCCGCCCTGACGCCCCCCGGGTTCGGGGTCCTGGCTGGAGTTTAACGGTCAGCCGCGAATTGGGTGCGCGGGGCCTGTCAGGGGCCCGGAACGCGGAACCGGCGTCGCGTACACCGTACGCGCGCCTGCGTTCCAAGTTGTGTCCACGAACACACAACAGGATAGCGTAGTCCACCCGGTCCTCGTCGCTTACGTAAGCCTCGGCCTCCGGACGCTTCCGCTTTTCCGGTTCCCCTGCCTCCCGCTCCAAATAAGGAACATCCTTAACTAGAGCAGAACGGAATATAGTGCTACTCCGTTGGAGCGGTTGACGGGGGACACAGGGGTCAAAGGGCCGTCACGCAGGCCGAGCCTTACGTAAGCGGCGAGGCCGAGTGGGAGCGCGGCCACGGTGTGGCCGATAGCGTGCCCTTCGACCCCTGTGTCCCCCGGCAGCCCAGCGTACCCGGGATTACCAGCCGAGGGTCGACAGAACCCCGGCAGACAGAAGGCTCCCTCCGGTGGCCGCGGACTCTCTATCCTTCTTCTGGCAGCCCGGCGAACCAAAGGGGGAGCGGGGCTTGTGCGACGGCCGCTATTAAAATACACTATACCCGCACCGGCCGAACCGGGCGGGGGAGAGGTCATGCTTCGCGAAATGAAGGACGTAAGACAGATACCGGGCGATCCGCCGCGGAGATGGTTCAGCGACGAGCGCTTCGATCTTATTGTGTGGTTCGATCCTTCCGGGGGAATGTACGGCTTCCAGCTCTGCTACGACCTGAAGTCCAAGCCCCGCGCCCTTACCTGGCTCCGGGACAAAGGCTACCGGCACGACGGGATAGACGGGGGGGAGGACCGGCCCGGCCTCCACAAATCATCCCCCATCCTCGTAACCGACGGCTCCTTCAACGCCGCCGGGGTCGGGGACGAGCTGGAACGCGCCGGCGCCGCCCTGCCGCCGGAGATCATAGGCCCGATCCTCGCAAAAGTGCGGCAATACGGACGGTGAACATGGCCAGCGGCTTCAAACCTGATATCGGGGCGGGGGACGGGGGCGTGACCGGCCTGCCGGGCGGAAAACGCGTGAAAAAGACCGACCCCGTAATAACGGCTCTCGCCCTTCTGGACGACCTTAACTCCCACTTAGGCCTCGCCGCCGCCGTCCTTACCGGGAAAGAACGCGCGGAACTGCGCCGCATACAGCGCGACCTCTTCACGGCAGCCGCCCATGCCGCCGGCGCGCGCGGGGGAAAAGAACTGGAAAGATCCACCGCGGAACTTACGACGCGGATAGCGGCCCTTTCAAAAGGAGGGGTACCGGCCGGGTTCTCGGTCCCCGGACGCACCCGCGCGGGAGCCCTGCTTCACATCGCAAGGACCCGCGCCCGCCTCTGCGAACTGGCTTTGTGGAGGATAGACCGACGGCACGCCGCGAAGTATCTCAACCGGCTTTCAGACCTTCTGTTCCTGCTGGCGGAAAAAAGAAGGATCACATCTTTTCGGGAGCGCTGACGCCCAACAGGCCGAGACCCGAAGCGATCACGTTCTTGACGCCCTTCAGAAGGAACAGCCGGAAGGCCGAGGCCTCCGGAGCGGATGGGTCCAGAACCTTGTGCTTGTCGTAAAAGGAATGGAACAAGGCGGATAGCTCGCTGAGATACGTCGTAAGCTGATGCGGAGACCAATCCCGCAGACAGGCTTCCAGCACCTTGCCCATCATCATCATCTTCAGGGCCAGCCCCCTCTCCTCTTCGTTCAGGACCAGCTTCGCGGCGTCGAAACCGCGCGCCGGGTCGACGCCCTTCTCAAGCGCGTTATTGAAGATGGAGCAGATGCGGGCGTGCACGTACTGGACGTAGAACACCGGGTTGTCGTTCGTCCGTTTCTTGGCGAGATCGATATCGAACGTCATGTGCGAATTCGGACTATGCATCGCGAAAAAGAACCGGCACGCGTCCGTTCCGACCTCATCTATCAGTTCCTTGAGAGAAACGAAATCACCTTCGCGTTTCGACATCTTCACCAGTTCGGTCCCGCGCTTCAGGGCCACCATCTGGTGTATCACGACCTTAAAAGCGTCCTTGCCGTAACCCAGCGCCGATACGGCGGCCTCCATGCGCGGCACGTAGCCGTGATGGTCCGCGCCCCAGATGTCTATCACCTTCGTGAACCCGCGGCCGAACTTGTCCCGGTGATAGGCGATATCGTTAAGGAAATACGTGTTCCGTCCGTCGGATTTCACCAGCACCCGGTCTTTGTCGTCCGAATCCATGCCCGACGATGTGCCGAGCCATACCGCGCCGTCCTTCTCGTAGGTCATACCCCGGCCCGCCAGCTCGGCTTTCGCCCGCTCCGGAGCCCCGGCCGCGTGCAGTTCCGACTCCAGGAACCACCTGTCGAACTCGACGCCGAAAGCCTTCATATCCGCCTTATGGAGGGCCAGGATCTCACCGAGCGCGAACTCCGAGAACCTTCCATCCGGCCAGTCCGCCGCGTCGGCCGGGAGACGGGCCGCGATATCCTTCAGATAGGCTCCCTTGTACCCGCCCTCCGGCGGCTCTTCGCCCCGGAGCCTGGCCTTGAGCGACAGGCCCAGCAGTTCCACCTGCCGGCCCATGTTGTTGACGTAGAATTCCTTTTCCACCCTGCAGCCCAGGAAAGCCATGATGCGGGCCAGCGAGTCCCCGAGGGTGGCGCCACGGCCGGAGGCCAGGTGCATAGGGCCGGTGGGGTTCGCGGAGACGAACTCCACGTTCACCTTTTCCGCAGAGCGGGCCGGGTCGGAGAAATACGCCGGGTCCGAGCAGATCCGCCGGACCGCCTCTATCAGGTCCCCGTCCCTGAGACGGAAATTAAGGAAACCGGGCGGGAGGACGGCCGCTTCATAACGCTCGGACACGGCGGCCTTCAGCCCTTCCGCTATCTCGAGCGGCTTCTTTTTCAGCTGCTTCGCGGCCGCGATCGGCCAGGACAGGGAAAGGTCGGCCTTTATGTGGGCCGGGGGAGAGGCGAGCGTCAGGTTCCGGGCCCCGGCTTCGTCCAGTCCGAAGACCGAACGCGCGCCGGACCGCAGAACGGTCTCCATCTCGGATATTTTCATTTCCTGGCGGACCTCGGGGATCTCTTAACGGCCTTCTTCCGCGCGGCGGGTTTGCGTACGGCGGGCTTTCGGGCGGCCGGCTTGCGCGCCGCGGCCGGACGCCGGACCTTTTTCCCCGTGTTGCCGGACCGGGCGGGCCTCGCCTGCCATTTCACCGTCGGGTAGTCCGAGTATATGGAGTCGAACGAAAAACTTTCCCGGGCGGCTTTTTCGAAAAGGTGCACGATGAGACCGCCGTAATCCAGGACGCGCCAGTGCCTGGACTGGCCCCCGTCCCTGTGGCCGGCGTAGAAGCCGTCCTTCTTGAAAGCAACGGAGATCTCCTCTTCCACGGCTTCCAGCTGGGCCGGATTATCCACGGTCGCCACAAGCAGAAAATCGGTCAGCGGCGAGCGCTTCCCCGCGTCGTAAATGCGGATATCCTCCGCTTTCTTTGCGTCGGCCAGCCTGGCGGCGGTTATGGCCATGGCCCTGAAGTCCGCCCCCGCGTTCCTGTCCGACGATGGTCCGATGTTGTCGTTCATATTGAGCTCTTCTGCGTCTTTAGTTTTTCCAGCATCGCCGCTTCGGTCCTGTGCTCTATGTTCTCGATCGCGGAACCCATGATGCATGAAACCGTGTCGAAGATCGTGGTCAGACTGTTCCTCTCCTGCTCGGAGACCGCCGAGGCCTTGGAGAACACGACATAGCCGGCCGGCTTGCCGTGCGCGCGGCAGACCATACGGTACGAGGAAGCGCCTATCCAGCCGCTGTCGGCTCCCGGCGCCTCGCCGGTCCCCGCTCCTCCGTCCGCGAAAGCCTCTTTGGAGACCACCTGCTCGAATTCTTCGTTAAAAGGATCATAAACGTAACCGCGGAAATTCCAGGCCCCATCGAAGTAGATGGACACCTCTTCAACGGTCAGCCTGATAAAATCCGCCGCGGAACGGTGTTCCCGCATTATCAGGCGGCTCATATCGAAGAGCATCGTGAGCTCGCTGGAAGTATGCTGGAGGCGCCTGGCTATAACGCGGACTATCTCCGTAAAGATAGCTATGCCGTTCTCCGGATTGTTCCTGATGAAAGCGAAGAACTCCTCGCGCCCTATCTCGTACAGGGATGAGGCTTCCTCGGCCCTGGCCTGGGCGAAACGCACCTGCTTCTCCAGCACCGACATCTCCCCGAAGAACTCGCCGGCGGAAAGGACCGCCAGCGGCTTGAAGCTGCCGCCGTCCCGGTCCAGCTTCTTCTCTATTATCACCCGTCCGCTCACGAGGATGAAAAGGGTGTCGCCCTCGCTGCCTTCCTTGAAAATTATCCCGCCGGCCTCATAGGAGGACCTTTTGAACGTCTCCGAGAATTTTTTCAACGCCGGGTCCGGAAAATCAGCGAATAGCGGGACCTTCCTCAGGGCTTCGATCTCTTTTTCCATAATCAACCTCTCATGCCGCGCGCCGCACCGTTCTCATTCGGACTCAGGCGGCGGTGGCCCCCTGCCGGCCGCAGAGCGTCTTGAAAGACTCCCGGTCATGCGCTTTGGAGAGCGCCACATCGTAAGCCACCAGGTTCTGCTGCACCAGGTTCACCAGCGCCTTATCCATCGGCATCATCCCGACCTTGGAGCCGGTCTCTATGGCCGAATAGAGCATGTGGGTCTTCCCTTCACGGATGAGGTTCGAAATGGCCGGGGTCATTATCATGACCTCCCGCGCGGCCACGCGGCCCTTCCCGTCCTTGCGGGGCAGCAGGATCTGCGAAACTACGGCCTGCAGGGAACTGGCCAGCTGAACCCGCACCTGCGTCTGCTGGTGCGGAGGAAAGACGTCTATGATGCGGTCCACCGTGGAGGGAGCGTCCTGGGTGTGCAGGGTGGCGAATGAAAGGTGGCCGGTTTCCGCGGCGGTTATGGTGAGCTGTATGGTCTCCAGATCGCGCATTTCTCCGACCAGGATGATATTGGGGTCCTCGCGGAGGGCGGCCCGCAGCGCGTTATTGAAGGATTTGGTGTGCTGTCCTATTTCGCGCTGCCTGATTATGCAGTTCTTCGGTTCGTACGTGAACTCTATGGGGTCCTCTATGGTCAGCATGTGCCCGCGCTTGTTGGCGTTTATAAGGTCCAGGATCGCCGCGAGGGTGGTGGATTTGCCGGAGCCGGTCGGACCGGTCACGAGCACCAGCCCCTTGTGCAGCGTGGAAAGGTTGACTATCGCGGGACTGAGGCCGAGCTGCTCCGGGGTCGGGATCACGGAAGGGATCACGCGCAGCACGGCTTCCACGCCGTTGCGTGCCACGAGCACGTTCAGCCTGAACCGCGACACCCCGCTGATGGCGAAAGAACAGTCCAGCTCCCAGTTGGCCTCGAACTTGGCGCGCTGCTCGTCGTAAAGGGCGGAATAGATGATCGCCTTGGTCTCTTCCGCGCTCAGCGGCGTCATCGTGGGCGATACCGGGACCACCTCGCCGTTCTTCCTCATCATAGGGGGCTTATTGACGCAGATGTGGATATCGCTGGCTCCAGCGCCTACGGCCGTTTTCAGGACTGTTACAAGATCTATCATGGCTCCCCCCGTTTCAATACGCTGTCGTCGAAATCCTCGCCGAGTATCACCCTTACGTCCGCGATATTGACCTTTCCGGACTTGGAATATATCTCCCGTCCTCCAAGGCCGAGGGCCGACCGTACGCCGCGCGCGGCCTCGATATCGCCGGAACAGTTTACAATTTTTGTATGCCTTTCCACACCCGCATAGGTGCCGAAGCTGATAACGTCGTAGCCGTTCTTGCGCAGGAACTTGGTGACCCGGCCGGCCAGGTCCCTCTTGCCGGAAGCGTTCAGGACCTCGACGCGCGCCGCGGCGGCGGCGGAGACCTGGCTCCCGGACAGCGGCTCCTCCGCGGCTCGGCCGGCGGAAGGGACCCGCTCCAGGTCCTCTTTTATGAAATGGGAGGAATCCAGGCGGACGAGCTCCAGCGCTCCGAGCAGCAGTTCGTAGGCGGTGAGGCCGGTGGCTTCGGAGCGGCGCAGTTCGCGCAGTCCGCCTAACAGCCGCAGAAGCCCCGCCGGCCTGGACCGCCAGCCGTTAAGCAGCTCCTCCAAAGCCTCCAGATCGGGCTCGGCCGACTCTATATACACCGGCGCGGCCTGGGTATCTCCCCAGCGGGAGAACAACCGTCTCACCTCCGCGGCCCGCTGACAGGCCGAAGCTCCGCTTCCGGCGGCGGACGCCGCCCTGGCCGGCAGCCTTATCGCGTTGACGGTCCTGGAGAAAGGATGATAAACGAACAGCATCGGCCTGGCGCGGCTCAACAGCACCAGTTCCACGTCCCGTCCGGAGGACAGCCTCCCCGCCACGGAGGAGCCGTGATGCGCCGCGGCCAGGGCCAGGACAAGCAGGCCGCCCGCCGCGAGGATCAGGATCTGATTTTTTCTAGATGACTGTTCCATGCTTTCACGCTTTCCGGATGAACCCAGCCGCCGAGCCCTATGACATGGGCGAGCTTAACGCGCTGCGCCGCCGCGTACGCCGCGTCCAGGTCCTTGAAAGCCAGCTCCCTTATCGCGCGCGCTTCCGGGAAGTTCCTTCCGGCTTCGGCGAGATCGGCGGTGAAAATGATCTTGTCCAGCAGGCCGGAGGAGGCCCGGCCGAAGGCGTGGACTCTTATGGCCCTCAGCACCTCCGGGTCCTTCACCCCGTATTTTTTCTCGGCTATGACGGCGCCGGCGTATGCATGCAGAACTACCGGCGCGTTCCGGGTCGCCGCCCGCATGGCCGGCATGCCCGGGCGGCAGACGGCGGCGCGCGCCAGCATGGCCTCTTTGGACAGTCCCCGCGCGACGTCATGGAGCAGCGCGGCGAGAGCCGTCCTGCGCGGGTCCGCCCCGTACCTTTGCGCAAGGGCCAGGGCCAGCCTGGCCACCCCCAAAGTATGCCTGAACCGGGCCGGCGGCATGCTCCGCTTAAGGCGGGCCCTCAAGCCGCCCAGATACAGCCCCCGGACGGCGATATACTTCGCCGTGTCACCCGGCAGGCCCGGAACCCGCGAGCCGGAAAAAAGTCCGGCCTTCAGCGCCGTGGAGGATACGGCTGGGAACCGGCCGCGGAGCCTCTTGTAAGGAAGGCTTACCGGGCCGCGTAAAGAGAAACCGGCGCGAACCCCCACCAGAAGCCGGGCCGAGGACAGGATCCTGCGGTAATTCTTCCAGCGCCGGAACGTCTCCAGACAGTCGGAACCCATCAGGAAATATAGCGAAGCGTCCGGATGCAGTCTCCTGAAAAAGGCTATCGTGCGCCAAGTATAAGTGACCCTGCCGCGCCTCGCTTCGTACGGATGCACCTTTATCCGGACGTCGCCGCCGAGCCCGTGCGACCTGAGTCCGCTCCGGACCATCGCGGCGCGGGCCGCGAAATCCGCCCCGGGCGGCTCTTTGAAAGGGGAGCCGAAGCCCGGCACCACATAGAGGATATCCGGTCCGATATCCCGCAGGGCGGCCCTGATCAGCGAGAAATGCCCTTCATGCGGCGGGTCGAACATCCCGCCGTATACCACCACTTTTACCGCTTTTTGCCTGTTCATTGTATCCGGGTCCGGAAGAACGGTTTTCCGCCGAGCCGGGGAGCGGACCGGCATCCGTCGCCCGGCCCGCCGGGGCGCGACGCTCTTTCCCGCGGCGGGATGTAGTATAATATACTTCAAAGATACTTCTCAAACCCCCGAGGACCCCGGAAATATGCCCGCATCACGCGACAACTGCATCATTCTTATGGTGGAAGCGCCGGTCCCGGAACGCGTCGATCCCAAACTTGCGGAGGCGTTCGGTCCGGAACGCGCCGTCCACATTCATCTGGACCTGCTTCAGAACGTCTATAGACTGGTGAAGGGCTTCGGGAACGCGCTTCCTATCCTGGCTTATTCCAAAGCCCCGCATCACCCGGACCTCACCTGGCTGGATACGGACGATCCCGGTTTTCTGGACACGAAGGGCCGGCCGAAGGAGGAGAAGGTACAGAACGTTTTCCGTCTGGCGTTCAATACCGGTTCCAAGAAAGCCCTTCTCCTTAATCACCTCTCCCCTGGCATCCGGACCGAATGGATACAGCAGGCTTTCGACGCCATAACCGAAAAGACCGTCGTGCTCGGACCGAACAAGAACGGTTCCGCCTATCTGGCCGGCTTTACGGTTTCCGCCCAGAAACTGATAGAAGGCTGTCCGCTGGAATCGAAGAATGCGGCGGAGGAAATTTCCGACAGGGCCAGGAAAGCCAAACTGTCGGTATATATGCTGCCGGAAGCGGTTTCGGTCGAAAGCGAGGAGACGCTGCGCGCCTGGCTGGAGACCAAGGACCCCGTGCCAACGCTTTTCCGCAAAGAAACGGCGCCTGAGCCCTCGCCGGAACGGAAGCGCCACCAGGACGAAGCCAGGCACGGAAAACGCGGCGCCAGGCACGCTCCGCCGCCCCAGCCGTCCCTGCCGGACACGCAGGAACCCCGCCCCTGACGCGCTGGAGGGGTAAGGACCCAGAACGTATGCTTTCCCACGAACGCATCTGCGACCGGATCTTCCGCCTGGCCGGCCGGCGCCGGACCGAGGTGATAGTAACTTCGACATGTTCCGCCCTGACCCGTTTCGCGGATAACGTGATCTCCCAGAACGTTGCGGATACCGCCACCGAGATATCCGTCCGGGTCCTGGACAATGGCCGCGTGGCCAAATTCTCTCTCAACCAGCCCTCCGAGGCCTCCCTGCGGACCGCTTTCTCCGGAGCGGACCTGATCCTGAAGACCCAGAAAAAAGACCCGCGCCTGCTGCCGCTGCCGCGCCCGGCCGGACTAAAGGAGAACAGGAGCGTCTTCTTTCCCGGCACGGCGGACCTGACCCCGTCGGACAGGGCCGCGCGGGCGGTTTCCTTCGCTGGAAAATGCCGGCGCGCCGGAGCGGTCGGGTTCGGGACCTTTGAGAACGGGACGCGGATGGTAACGGTCGCCAACAGCCTGGGACTGCGCGCCTTCCACCGCGAGACCTACGCCGCCTACTCCGTAACGGCCAGACACGGGGACGGCTTCGGCTGGGCGCAAGACTACTCCTGCGACTCCGGACGCCTGGATTTCGAGCGCGTTGACCGCGCGGCCCTGGACAAGGCGTTGCGGTCGGCCGGCCCGCGCGCCGTTCCTCCAGGGCGTTATACGGTAATACTGGAGCCGTCCGCGGTCGCCAACCTGCTTCTTTTCCTCGGCATATACGGCTTCGGCGCCCGCTTCTACCAGGAAGGCCAGAGCTTCGTCTCCGGCCGCCTGGGCAAAAAAGTCCTGAACGACAAGCTGACCATAACGGACGACGCGGCCGAAGGCCCTAGCGCCGGCATGCCGTTCGATTACGAAGGCGTTCCGAAACGCAGGCTCGTGCTGGTGGACAAAGGAGTGGCCCGGGACCTGGCCCACGACCGCCAGACGGCCCGCGAGGCCGGCGTCAGGACGACCGGCCACGCGCTGCCGATGCCGAACACCTACGGACCGCTCCCTTCCAATTTGGTCATGGCCGCCGGTGACCGGTCCCTGAAAGAAATGATAAGGTCCACGAAAAAAGGGATCCTCGTTACCAGTTTCCATTATTGCAATCCTCTCAAACCCATAACGCTGGAAATGACGGGCATGACGAGGAACGGCACTTTCATGATAGAGAACGGGCGGATATCGTATCCGGTGAAGAACTTGAGATTCACCGAAAGCGTGGCGGACGCGTTCAATCGGGTGGAGGCCGTGGGCGACCGGCTGGAATCTTTCCTCTTGTGGGGCACGGTCTCGGCGCCGGCGCTCAAGATAAAAGATTTCAATTTCTCGTCGGCCACCATGTTCTAGGCCGTTCAGGAGCGGATATGTTCCCTTTCGCCGGAAAGGCGGTCGAAATAGCGGACAGGAGCGGCGCGGACTTCGCGGACATACGCGTCGTGGAGACCCGGCGTCAGACCCTCAGCGTCAGGAACGGGGAGATCGGAGCCATCAACGATTCCGTGACCCTGGGCTTCGGAGTAAGGGTGCTATACAAAGGCGCCTGGGGCTTCGCCTCCAGCGACGTCATGACGGCGGGCGAAGTCGCGCGCGTCTCGCGTCTGGCCATAAGCATAGCCAAAGCGAGCGCCTCGCTCAAAGGACGTCCCGTGCGCCTGGCTGCCGAACCCGCTTACCGCGATTTCTGGCAGACCCCGTTCATCAAGGACCCTTTCTCCGTCCCGGTTGAAAAAAAGCTGACCCTGCTTTTCGCCATAGACCGCGTTCTCAGAAAGGACCGAAGGATACGCTCCGCCGTGTCCGGCATGAATTTCATAAGAGAACATCAGTGGCACATGACCACCGAAGGTTCCGAGATAGAACAGGTGCTGCTTTCCAGCGGGGCCGGCTTCGAGGCCAACGCTATAGACAAGGGGGAAGCGCAATCCCGCTCCTATCCTTCACCGCACGGCGGCCAGATCCTGTCCATGGGATACGAGCTCATAGAGAGCCTCGACCTTGCCGGCAACGCGGAACGCGTGCGCGAGGAGGCCCTGGCCCTTCTGACCGCTCCCCGCTGCCCGGAAGGGAAGAAGGACCTCATAATCTACGGCAACCAGCTGGCGCTGCAGATACACGAGTCCGTCGGCCACGCCTCCGAACTGGACAGGGTCCTGGGCTACGAGGAATCGTTCGCCGGTTCCAGCTTCGCCACCATAGAAAAACTCGGAAAATTCCGCTACGGCTCGCCTATCGTGAACCTGGTTGCCGACGCCACCCTGCCGGGCGGCCTGGCCACGGCCGGATATGACGACGACGCCGTCAAAGCCCAGCGCTGGCACATCGTAAAGGACGGCATCCTCAGCGGCTACATGACCAACAGGGAATTCGCGGGGCGGATCGGCCGGGACCGCAGCTGGGGTTCCTGCCGCGCCGACGGATACGCCAATATCCCCATCACCAGGATCTGCAACCTGAGCCTGATGCCGGGCGACGTCCCGGAGGACGCCCTCATCTCGGATACCAAAGACGGCGTGATAATGGAAAACAACAAATCCTGGAGCATTGACCAGAAACGCCTGAATTTCCAGTTCGGCTGCGAGATCGGCTGGCTGATAAAGAACGGGAAAAAGGGCGCCATGATAAAGAACCCGACCTACCAGGGTATAACCCCGGCATTCTGGAACTCCTGCGACGCGATAGCGGACGAGAATTCCTGGAGTCTCTGGGGCGTGGCTAATTGCGGAAAGGGAGAACCGCCGCAGACTGCCATGATGTGCCATGGCGGTAGCCCCGCCAGGTTTAGGAAGACCAGAATAGGCGTCGGCGCCTGAAGGGCCCCTCGCGGCCTGTCCTTTATATTACGGTATTATCCCCTTATTGGAACAGGTTCCGGCCGGCCCCCGCGGGCCCTTCCGCCGCTGTTGACTTTTACGTCTAAAAAGACTACTATTATCGGGTGCCTTACGACGGCCGAATGGGGCGAAACAATTTTTACATATTGACATCGGACAACCTGCGCTCAGGAAAAAAAATTATAGAGTTGCTAACCAGAAAAAGCCTTGTTTTTTAATCATTTTTCAGCGGTTGAAACATTCTACTAACAGTTGTGGATAGGTTGTGGATAACACCAAAGACCTGAAAGAATTCTGGCAGGACATCCTGAAGAGAATGGAGGCCGAGATCGGGCCGGACTCCGTGGACCTGTGGCTGAGCCCGATCAAACCCCTGGTCATTGAAGCCGACACATTGAAGCTGGAAGTGCCGGATTCCATGATATATAAGACCGTCAAAGAGCGCTATGAGAGCGGCTTGATCAAGACGGCCCTGGCCGCCACCGGCAGGAATTTTTCCATAAACTATTCGCTTTCTCTCGCTTCCAGCGAGCCCAAACCGGCGCCGCCGCCGGCGCCCGCCGCTGTGGAAGCTTCCCCTCGCGTGCAGGGGACCGTGCCGGATACGTCCTTCGCTTTCAACCCGCACTACACTTTCGAGACCTTCATAGAGGGGGCTTCCAACCGTTTCGCCTACGCCTCCGCCGTGGCTCTCACGAAGAACCCGGGCAAATCCAATCCCTTTTTCATATACAGCGCTCCAGGTCTCGGCAAGACACATCTCCTGCACGCTATAGCGAACGGCATGCTGAAGTCTAACCCGGGAGCGAGGATAATATACACCGCCAGCGAAAATTTCGTGAACGAGTATATAGAGAACCTCCAGAACAAGACCCCCGAAGCGTTCCGGAATAAATACCGGAAACTGGACTGCATCCTGCTGGACGACATACAGTTCCTTATAGGCAAGGATAAAAGCGAGGAAGAATTCTTTTACACCTTCAATTCCCTCTTCGAGTCCAAAAAACAGATCGTGGTGACCTCCGACAGGCCGCCGAAGGAACTGGCCCTGAGCCAGCGCCTGGTCTCCCGTTTCCTGTCGGGCCTGGCGGTCGACATCAAAATGCCGGACTTCGAGACCCGGATAGCCATACTGCGGCAGAAAAAAGAGATATACAAGTTCGCTATACCGGAAGACGTCATAACTTTCATAGCGGAGAACGTCAAGAAGAATATCCGCGAACTGGAAGGCTGTCTTATAACCGTGGGGAACTACTGTTCCAACATGCACCTGCAGCCGACGATAGACATAGTCAGGGACGTGATCAAGGACCACATGACCCCCGGCGACCAGGACGAATCCAGGATAAGCGTGGAGGCCATCAAGACGGTCGTGGCCGAAAAGTACAACATGGACAAGAAGGATTTCAAATCTCCCCGTAAGACCGAGGCCATCGCGTTCCCCAGGCAGATCGCCATGTTCCTGGCCTGCGACCTGACCGAGATGTCCCTCCCGGAGATAGGGGACTCCTTCAACAGGGACCATACGACCGTGATGTTCGCGCGCGACAAAATAAAGCAGATGGTGCAGACCGACCCCTATTTTAACGAGTTGATAAACCAGTTGATAAACAAGATAAAGACTGTCAGTAACTCTGAAAAGCAGTAAAAAGGTCTTTTTTTGTGGAACGTCTTGATTGTTTTTGAGGGAATGTTGATAACTTTTACCGTCCGCAGTGAACATTATCAACGTTATACACAACCCCTCTTATAGATGGAGACCAAGATGAAAATAACCAGTAATCGCGAGAACCTCATCAAGGGAATTCAAACCCTTCAATCCGGCGTCTCCGCAAAAAGCGGCACCATTCCGATCCTTCAGAACTTCCTGATGGAAACGGAGAATAAAGGATTAAAAGTAGTGTTCACCGATCTTGAAATGGCGGTAAAACACCATATAAACGTGGATATAAGGACTGAAGGCAGCATAACGGTCCCCATGCGCAAGTTCATGGAGATAGTGCAGAACCTCGGAGAGGACGCCGAGGTGGTCATATCCGCGGACGATTCCAACAGGGTGGCCGTGAACAGCGGTAAATCCAAGTTCAAGCTCAGCGGAGCCCCGAAAAGCGATTACCCGGTAATTCCGGACCTGGATGAGACCAATTCTTTCGATATACCCGCGGGGCTTCTTTCCTCCATGATAAGCGGGACAGTCTTTTCCGCCTCTACGGAGGATGACAGGCACTTCCTTAACGGGCTGCTCTGGAAGAACGAGAAGGAGCAGTTCTCCCTGGTAGCCACCGACGGCCGGCGGCTGGCGGTAGCGTCCGCTTCCGGCATTAAGACGAAAAAGGATTTCAAGGTCATTGTCCCGTCGAAGATAATGAACGAACTGGTGAAATTCATAAAATCCGCTTCCATAGGGGAGAAGGAAAAGATAACGGTGGGTCTGTCGGCAAATCAGATCGGTTTCCGCGCCGCTAAGACGGTGTTCATTTCGCGGCTT
>JAKLEK010000199.1 GCA_022703115.1 Elusimicrobiota bacterium | reverse complement strand
GCATGGTGGAACCGCGTGATCGGCCGCCCGGAGAGGCGTGCCGCCTCCTCCAGGCTATAGTGGGCCGCCTCGTCGGCAAAGACGGCGTCGAAGCGGCCGGCGAGGGCCTGGATACCCGCATGTCCATAAATATCGAGACCAAAAGAGCCGCCGCGTCCCCCGGAGGCACCGAGGCGGACGTGGCGTATAAACCGCGCGACGTCGGGAACGACATGGGACTTTGGGTAATGGGCGCCAACTGGGTTGAGAACGTGGAAGAGGCCCTGGAGGAACTGGATGGAGCCGGCGGAACTTACGCGAAGGACCCCGCCGCGTCGCTGCTGCGGGGCCTCGGCGGCCTGATCCTGGGGGAACCGGACTCCGCTCTGGCTGAATTCGACGGTTCTCAGCCGGGTCCGGCTGCCGACCTCGGACGCTGCGCCGCCTGGGTCGAAAAGGGGGACCGGGAGCGGGCTTTGTCAGCCTGCCTCAGCGCCCTTGAGAAGGACCCGAAGAACAGGACCGCGCTCGCCAACAGGAAGTGGCTTGCCGGCGGAGAGAACGGGAACGTGAAGCCTTAGGGCGGGACGCGCCCGGCCCGGAGGCGCGGAAGGAAATGGAACTAAAGAAGAACCTGGCGCTGAGCGTGCGCGACGAGAAACTGAAAGGCCGCATCATAGCGCGCCTGATATCCAATTATTCGCATTGGCTGGGCGGTTTCTACACCGAAGAACTGCGTTCGGGCGGGTCGCGCGAGGGCTTTATGCTGCGGACCTTGTCCGGTGAGTCCGAGGTCCTGGCCTCCAGGACCCTGCTTTCCCCGGTCGCGTTCAATAAATACGGCGTGAACGCGCGGGCGCTTGACGGCCTGGCGGCGTTAAGTCTGGAGGCCGCGAGAGACGGTCGGAAAATAGCGCTGATGGACGAACTGGGCCCCATCACGCTGTCTTCCGGGAAACTCGCGGAGTCGGTCCTCGACGCGCTGGCTTCCGGAACGCCGTGCCTGGCCACTTTCCGGAGGAACGCCTCGGATTTCGAGAGGACCTTCTTCAGGATGGACAATACGCTCGTCATAGAGGCCGAAGAGGAAGCGCTGCCTGAGCTGCAGTCCAGGCTTGACGGGTGGATGGAGTTCTGGATCAACAGATTGAGGGATAAAGCGCGGTGAACGCCGCCGGGACGGAACGCTCAGGCGGAGGCCGGTGAATGTCGCCCAAATACAGCCAGGTTTTTCTAAAGGACAGGGCCATGTGCGAACGCATAGCGCGCGCGCTCGGTCCGGACGGTTTCAAGCGGGCCGTGGAGATAGGCCCCGGCCGCGGAGCGCTGACGGAATTCCTCGCTCCTCTGTGGGGTGAAAGGCTTTCGGCGGTGGAAATAGACCCGCTCCTGGCCGTGAGGATAAAGGAGGGTTTCCCGGGCGTGCGCGTCCTGAACTCGGACTTCCTGGCGCTGGACCTCGGAACGCTCGGCGAGCCGGGTTCTACGGCTTTCGTAGGGAATCTGCCCTATGAATGCTCCACCGCGATCCTCCTTAAGGTGCTGGGTTCGGATATCTTCGGGGGGGCGGTGTTCATGTTCCAGCTGGAGGTGGCCAGGAAAATAGCGGCCCCCGTCGGCGGGCACGACTACGGCTATCTCTCCGTGGCCGCCCAGGCGCAGAGCGAGATATCGCTGCTTTCCGACGTGCCGGCCGAAAGTTTCAGTCCGGTGCCGGAGGTGGATTCCTCCGTGCTGTCGTTCCGTCCGCTCCGGCGTTTCCCGGAAGGCGAAACCCGCGCCTCTTTCCTCGCGTTCGTTAAGAACGCGTTCTCCCACCGCAGAAAGACGCTGGCCAACTCTCTGGCTTTCGGAACGGGGCTTCTTAAAAGCGAGGTCGAAGGCCGCCTGAGGGATGCCGGCTTCGATCCGCGCCTCCGGCCGCAGAACCTGTCGGTGGAGGATTATATCTCCCTCGCTTCCATGTTCAGCCGACCCGGCCGGCCCTGAGCCTTCAGCCCCAAGCCCGCGGCCCGCTAATAATAAAATTAGTATAATCTGTGCGATGGGCCCCGGCTTCGACCGTACCCGCGCCGGCCCGCCCGCGGGGATAAAATGAACACAAATAAAAAACGTCTGTCGGACCTGCAGCGCCTCATAAAAAAAGAGAAACTCGACGCGCTGGTGGTGTCCAGACCTCTGGAGCAGGAGTTCCTCACCGGCTTCCGCATGGACGGCTACGTGATGCTTGTATCCGGGACCGAAGCCTGGGCGTTCATGCCGAAAATGCTGCTGGAACAGTTCAGGTCCAGGGTGCCGTTCGTCTCCGCTTCGTCCCCGGACAATACTCTCGAGGCCGTGCTCTCCAAGGTCAGGGAGAAGCGCCTGCGCCGGACCGCTTTCGAGCCGGGCACGGAGACCTATCTCCGGGGTTCCTTCTGGAAAAAAAGCGGCTTTATCGAGCGGGGCGGCCTGACGGCTTCTCTCCGTTCGGTCAAGGAGGGGAGCGAGATCTCGGCGCTGCGCCGGGCCTGCCGCATAGCCGCCAGGGCGTTCAGGCTCATCAAGCCCCGCATAAAGTCCGGCAGGACCGAGATATCGGTTTCCAGGGAGCTGAACGACCTTATGCAGGCGATGGGAGCGTCGGGCCCTTCGTTCAATCTTATCGTCGGTTTCGGGCCGGATTCCGCGCTGCCGCACCACGTCAGTTCCGACAGGCCGCTTAAGAAGAATTCGGCCGTGCTTCTGGATTTCGGCTGCGTATACGGCGGCTATTGTTCGGATATCACCCGGACCTATTTCTACGGCAGGCCCGACGAGGAGTTCAAGCGGGTATATTCGGTCGTGGAACGGGCCCAGAAGGCCGGATTGAACAAGGTCAGGGCCGGAACGCCCGCTAGCGAAGTGGACAAAGCATGCAGGGACCATATCGCCGCGGCCGGTTTCGGGCAGCACTTCATACACGGCACAGGGCACGGTGTCGGCCTCGAGATACACGAGGCCCCTACGCTCAACACGAAGTCGAAAGAGGTCCTCCGCGCCGGAATGGCGGTGACCGTGGAGCCGGGCATCTATCTGCACGGTAAATTCGGGGTAAGGATAGAAGATTCGGTGCTGGTGAAAAAGAACGGGTGCGAGATACTGACGCGCTGAAGGCCGATGCGGCCGCGCCCGGTACGAGTCGGGACGAAAAGGAGAACGGTATGATAATCCTCTCGGTGATAGTGCTCGCGGCGGCCGGCTGGGTCGTGCTCATGTTCAACAAGCTGGTCACGCTCCGCAACCAGGTCGCCAACGCCTTCAAACAGATACCCCAACAGGGGCATCAGGAAGATCGGAATCATCGCCACAGGAAACAGCAG
>JAKLEK010000198.1 GCA_022703115.1 Elusimicrobiota bacterium | reverse complement strand
GCAGGTACCTGAAATGCTCCTCCGCGGCCGGCATGTCTCCCTCCCGTTCGCTCATCATGGCCAGCTGGAGCCTGGCTTCGGAGTGGTCCGGCTTCTTCGCCAGCACGGCCTTAAGCAGCGAAACGGCCTCGTCCTTCTTGCGCAGATCGTCGTAACCCAGGGCCAGGAAGTAGGAGACCTCCAGATTGTCCGGCCAGGCCTTGTGAGCATCTTCCAGCAGGGAAATGGCCTTTTCATACTCTCCGGCCTGGGTGCGGTAATAGCTGAGACGGAGCGCCGTGCCCGGATTTTCCTTGAGGTCCCTGGAGGTTTCCAGGTACGCCGCCGCCGCGCCGAAATCCTGGCGCTGCTCGCTGATGACGGAGAGCCAGAAGCATGAGACCGGGTTCGACCGGTCCAGAGCGTAGGCCATGGCGAAGTATTTCTCGGCGGAAGCCAGATCGGAGACCGAAGGAGCGGCGTAAAGCTCTCCTATATGGTTCAGAAGCTCGATGTTGCCGCTCTCTATTGAGAGCAGGTCCACGTATTCGCCGATTGCGGCCGCCGTGTCGTTCTTCAACTCATAGTAGTTCGCGAGCATGTAGCGCGGCTGCGGATACATCGAATCCGCCTCCTTGGCCAGAAGCAGCTGCTTCTTCATGTTCGCGTGGTCGTTCTTGGCGTTGTAAAGGATGGCCAGCTGATAATGCACGTCGGGCCCGTCGTCCGGCTTGAGCTCGAGATACCTCTTCAGGTGGGAGATGGCTTTGTCCGGGTCCTTCGAACTCCACAGGCTGGCCAGTTGATAAACGGCGTCGGCCGAACCCGGGTCCAGGGCGATGGCCTTTTCGAACGCGGTCCGGGCGCCCTCGATATTACCCTTGGCCCATTGCACGTTCCCGTAGAGCACCCAGTTGTCGGCGGAGGCGGAGTCTATCTTGACCACGTACTCCGCCCACTCCGCGGCCTCGCTCATCTTGCCGATATGCAGCGCCAGGTTCAGGGCCTGTTTGTACACGAAGACCGATTGCGGGTCCAGCAGCATGGTGGTCCTGTATTCCTGCAGGGCCGAATCGTAGTTCCCCTTGCGTTCCAGCACCAGTCCGTTCATGAAATGGAGGTACGACGCCTTGTCCGAGGCCTGAGCGGAAGCGGGCAGGAACCAGGTCAGAAGCAGCGCCACTGCGGTCGTTATTCTCTTCATCGTTCTCCCCCCGGCAAGGTCTTGCGCATAAGTACGGCGGCGTCGGTGTTATTATAGAATTTTGGCCTGCGGCCCACCACTTCGAAACCGAGCTTCGCGTACAGCGCCAGAGCGGGCGCGTTGCGCTCGTTCACTTCCAGGTCCACCTCCCGGCAGGCGCTCTTTTTCGCGTACTCCTCAAGCTTGCCTATAAGGGCCGTCGCGACCCCGCCGCGGAGAGCCCTTCCCGCGACCACTATGGAATTAAGCTGTATCTGGGGGCGAAGCACCCAGAAATTGACGAAGCCGGCAGGGGCCCCGCCCTCTTCGGCCACCAAGGTGACCGAGAAGGGCTTCCCGAGCTCGGCCTCCAGCCCTTTCTCCCCCCACGCCGGATATTCCGGATACCCGGCCTCCATGGCCGCCAGCGCCGCCAGGTCGCCCTTGAAAGCTCTTCTTATGTTCATGCGGTCCGGCTCAGGCGCCGATCTCGTATTTCGCCGGCTTGAGATAAAGCGGCGAAAGGTCCTTTTTACCCAGGGCCAAGCCGGCCTTTATTATGAATTCCGGCAGCACCCTGGAGACGCCGGCGGGCGCCCTTGCCGCTCCGGGCGGGAGCAGGGAATATATATCCGGTCTTTCCTCGGAGTCGGCGGCCGCGTATGCCCCGTCCCCGAACGATCCGAGATAGTCGCGCACCTCGCCTTCCTTCAGCCAGCGGGGAGCGCCGAGCGGAGAGCCCGCGAAACCCCGGCCGGCGCGGACCCCGGCCGAGAACGCCTGGCAGAAATATTCGTCCTTGAAAGCGTGGACGACCGCGGCCAGCACGGGCGCCTTCCTGCCGGCGGCCCAGGCCATGAACGCGCGGGAAGAGGCCGCCTGCGCGGCCAGCACGTCGAAGAGCGTAACGGAGCGGACCTCTATGCCGGCGAGGGTCTTCAGCGCGCTGGCGAAGGTAAGTCCGACCCTCAGCCCAGTGAAACGGCCGGGCCCGTTAACCACGCACAGAACGGAAATGTCCCCGAGTCCGGCCTTATGCGGGGCCAGAAGACGGTCCAGCATGGGAAAAAGCTCTTTTTCCTGGTTAAGGCACTTCCTGGAGGCGCAACTGAACCCGCCGCCGGCCAGCAGGGCGAGCTTCACCCTTGAACCGGAGGTGCACACCCCGACCGTCAGGCCTTTGAGCCGCGCCCGCTTTCTTTCAGCCATTTTTCCCTCAATCTCCCCAGCAGAACGGCCGCGCCCGGACCGCGCGCCGACGCTTTTATCTCCCTGGAATCGCCGCCGGCCAGCTCGAAGTCCAGTTCGAGATGGTCCCCGCGGCCGTAAAGATGTTCGGCGGGAGAGGCCCATTCTATGGCCGTCACCCCGTCCTTCAGGCCCAGATAATCTTCCATGCCGATATTGCGCACCTCTTCCGGAGATATGCGGAAAAGGTCGAAGTGATATATGTTCAGTCCCCCGGAGCGGCCGCCGGAGCCGCGATAGGTCCTCATCAGGTTGAAGCTGGCGCTGACCGGCGAAACGCCGGACCCCAGCGCGGCGGCGAGCCCCTTCACGAAAAATGTCTTGCCGGCCCCTATCATGCCTTTCAGCGACAGCACCTCTCCGCCGGTCAGAAGCCCGGCCAGGAGGCGGGCCAGTCTCAGCGTATCTTCCGGACGCCCGCTTTTAAAAATGCTCGAAAGAGCCGGCTTTGCCCTCATAACCCTCTATCGCCACCCCGCGTCCTTTTTCGATCCTGCCGACCATAACGGCCCCCGGAAGCAGCCGGGAAACGAGCCCGGCTTTTTTCGGCCGCGCGGCGAAGACCAGCCCGTAATCCTCTCCGCCGGAAAGCGCGTATTCCCGCCAGCGGTCCGGCCCGGCGTAGGCGGCGAGCGCCGGCGACAGCAGTTCCGGCCCGGCGCGCAGCGCCACCCGGCACCCGGAAAGCTCCGACAATATCCGGGCGCTGCGCAGCAGTCCGTCGGAATTGTCCAGCATGGCGGAAGCCAGGGAACGCGAGCCCAGAACGGCGCCCTCCCTGAGGAACGGCTTCGGCGCCCAGAAAGCGCGCACGAGCCGGCCGAACTTCTTCAGTTCCTCCGGCCGCCCCCTTTTCAGTATCTCCAGCCCGGCCCTGGCCTCGCCCAGCGGACCGATATTGAACAGCAGGTCCCCGGGGCGCGCGCC
>JAKLEK010000197.1 GCA_022703115.1 Elusimicrobiota bacterium | reverse complement strand
CGGAGATGAGCGGCTAATAGTCTTGACTGGGCACAGCGCTTTCAGATATGACGGGCATGGGAAGTGTCGGGCCGAGGGGTGCGAAGCACAATTCAGCGTTCTGGAACCGGCGCGTAGGCCGCCTGTGGGCCATAGGCCCTGTTGCGGCACGCCCATAGGGCAGTCGCCGGGCCGGCCGGAGGCCCGAAGGGTCCCATGCCCGGCAGGACCCTGAACAGGCAACCCGCCGTTTCCAATTTTCTTGGAACAGGTTCGCTTTAGGGGAACTCTTCTCCGGCTCGTTTCAGGGCCATTTCGATTATCAGCCGCTGCTCGAGCGGCAGGCTCCCCAGCCGGCCGCCGTACTCGGCCATGACGCCGCGCAGGGGCGCCGTATCCTCGCTCACCCCGTACAGCGCCGGGAACACCTGCGCCAGCGCGTCCGGATAGAACACCCCGGACGCATACCGGCTTTTCACCCCGCCGGCCATACCCCACGAGAACCTTCCGCTTTCAGGCTCGTAGAAATTCGCCATTATCCCGGCTTTTATCCCTTCCGCCGCGGCCTCATAATAGGGATCGCGCCCGTATCCCGCGGCTTCCGAAAGGCGGCCGAACGCCAGCAGGCCGCCGTAGCATTCGCAGTTGTCCATAAGATACTTGCCGTCCCCGTCCGGCAGCGCCCTTACCAGGCCGTCCTTATCCTGCAGATAGACTATCGTGAAAGCCACGTCCTTTATCTTCTCCCAGTTCGCCGTTACAAGCCCGGTATCTCCGGCGGCGGAGACGTACTTATCCAGAAGCAGCAGGAAGGTCGCGGCATAGCTGTCCACGGAATCGTAATTCCCCTCCGCGCTCTCGCGGCCGTCCTCCCCGATGCATTGATCGTATATGCTTCCGGTAACGCCGTGCTTATCCGGATAATTAAGACGCCCCAGATACCACAGTATATATTCCCTCGCCTCCGGCACGCCTTCCCCTTTTTCCAGCAGGCCGAGAGCGAGGATGTTATTGATATAAGGATTCAGCGCGCAGCCGGGCCCGCGCGCCTCGGCGTATTTATCGCGCAGCTTCATGGCCGGGTTCTCCTGCCTGGGAAAGGAGGCGCAGCCCGAAAGCGCGAAGAACGCGACGGCCGGCAGCAGCTTAGGCAGCATCAGCCCCCGGCGGGCCGCGGCACGCGGCGTCCTTACCGGCGGATCATCTTCCAGTATCGTCATTCTCGTCCTTTCCGCTATTCTAATAATCTTGCGTCCTCCGGGCAATCTTTACCGCGGGAAGACGCCGCGCTTTCGCGCGGAGCGGATAATTTAATATAGTTGAAACGGAGGGGCGCCGATATGGGAATAGATTTTAAATTCAACGTAACCCGGAAGATAACGATCAACGGCAAGGAATACCGGTCGCCCGACGAAGTGCCCGAAGAATTCCGGGGGGTGGTGCGGGATGCCATCGGCCGCGCCGCCTCTGAACCCGGCCAAAGGAGAATATCGGCCGACGGCATCACCTACGACGGACCCGAAGACGCCCCCCCGGACATACGCGGCGGCTACGTGGAAACCGTACGAAGAGCGCCCTTCGGCCCGGGAGCCCCGGACAAATACAGGGCGCAGGCCCCCGAAAGGACCCTGTCCGCGCGGACCGTGATAATAGCCCTCCTGGTAGCGGCCGCTATTTTCCTTATCAAATTCATGACCCGCGGCTGAACGCCGCGCCCTGCCCTGGCGAGCGCCTCTTATGACCAACAAAGCCAACATCCTCGCGGTGGACGACGACGCCTCCATCTCGGAACTCATCTCCTCCGCCCTCTCCGCCGAAAAATACTCGGTCTCGGTGGCCTACACCGGCGAAGAGGGCGTCGCCCGGTTCCGCGAAGGCAGGTTCGACCTGGTCATCATGGACATACAGATGCCCGGGATGGACGGCATAACGGCCCTCGGCGAGATCAAAAAGATAAGTCCGGACGTGGAAGTGGTCATCGCCACCGGGCACGGGACCATGGGCACGGCCATCCAGAGCCTCAGGAAAGGCGCCTTCGACTATCTCCACAAGCCGTTCCAGATTTCCGAGCTCCTGACCGTGGTGGAACGGGCACTGGAGAAGAAGAAGTTCAACGACATGACCAAGGCCATCTTCTCCACCATCCGCTCCGAAGAGCTGCTGGGGATCATCATCGACTCCGTCACGCGGATGCTGAAGGCCGACGAATCCCTCCTTGTGCTCACCGACAAGACCGGAACCCCCTATATCGCCAATTCCTACGGGCTCGAAGAAGGGGCGCGCGCGGAGGCCAGGCTGGAACTGTGCCGGCGCGTACTTCGCCGCCCCCCCGAAAAAGCGGTACGGGCGGCGACGCTGATAGACGAACCCGCGAACGTCCCCGGCCTCTCGGACATACCGGGGACCGAGGATATAAAATTCGCCCTTATGCTGCCGGTCATGGAAGGCGAGCGCCTGTCAGGGCTGATAAACATAAACCGCCTGAGCCCCGAAGAGCATTTCACGGAGAACGACCTTCAGCGGGCCGCGATATTCGGCTCGCTGGCCAACCTCGCGCTCAGGAACGCCAGCCTGTACCGCCAGCTGCAGGAAACTCAGTCGCAGCTGGTCCAGGCCGAGAAGATGTCCGCGCTGGGCCAGCTCGCCGGCGGCCTGGCGCACGAGATAAACAACCCCCTCTCAGGCATACTCGGCCTGACGCAGCTGGTCATGGAGCAGACCGCGCCCGCCACCCAGAATCACAGCGATCTGAAGGAAATAGAGAAGGCGGTATTCCGCTGCAAGAAGATAATCACCTCCCTGCTGTCCTTCGCCCGGCAGGACAAGTTCAGACCCGAGCCCGTGAACGTTCACGAAGCGCTGGAGGAGACCCTAACGCTCTGCGACAGGCAGATGGAGCTGAAAGGCATCAAGATCGTCAAACGCTTCGGGGAAGGGCTTCCGCCGATAAACGCCGACTTCCAGCAGCTGATGCAGGTGTTCCTCAACCTTTTCAACAACGCCCGCGACTCGATGCCGGACGGCGGGGCCATGACCATCGCCACCCGCCTCGCGCCTGGCTCCGTTCCGCCGCGCGTGGAAATAGAGATCTCCGACACCGGCAAGGGCATACCGCAAGACATCCTGAACCGGGTGTTCGATCCCTTCTTCACCACCAAACCCCCGGGACAGGGCACCGGCCTCGGCCTTTCCGTCTGCCTCGGGATAGTGAACAAGCACAACGGGACCATAACCGCAGGGAGCGTACCGGGAAAAGGGTCCTCTTTCGTCCTGACCCTTCCCGCCTGATATGCCCGGAACGGCCCTTATAGTCGACGACGAGGAAATAGTAAGGAACTACGTGCGCCGCGCCCTTGCTAGCAGGGGCTGGACGGTTCTCGA
>JAKLEK010000196.1 GCA_022703115.1 Elusimicrobiota bacterium | reverse complement strand
AGTGGGCGTGGACTGGGCTATCGAAGGTTTGCTACGGACACTGTGCCCGCGCGGTGTGCCCGGGCCGTCTGAGACGCATAGCGTCTGTTACGGCACAGGCATAGCCTAGTAGCGTGCCCTTAGACCCCTGTGCCCCCCGGCAGCCCAGCGCACCCGGGATTACCAGCCGAGGGACGACAGCGTCTAACTAAGGTCTGGATTAGTATGGATCAGGTGAAGGTTTCCAGATAGGTGTGGAGGCCGTGTTTTTTGGCCTTGGCCACGGCGCGGAAGTAGAGGCTGTCGGCTTCGGCCGTGCGCCCCTTGAGATAATGCAGATTCGCCATCGAAAGCTCGCTCAGCACCTCGCCGCGCGGCTCAGAATTCCCGTCGAAAAGCTTCCGCGCCTTCCTGAAAGCGGCCATAGCCCTGCGGAACTCCCCCCGCCTCTTGTACACTTCCCCCAGCCCCCACTCCACGAATCCCAGATCGGGCCTGTCGCCGATACTGGAATACAGCGCGTGCGCGCGCCGGTAACCCTTCAGCGCCGCCTCAAGCTCGCCCTGCTGCCTCAGCACATTGGCCAGCCCGCACTCCGCGTAGGCCCTGGCGAAAACATCGGACGTCCCGGAAAAAAGCGCGCGCGCCCTGACATAAGCCCCCCGCGCCGTCGCCATGAACCCCGCCACGCGCAGAACGCCCCCCAGCCCGAACAACGCGTAACCCTCCGCGGCGCGGTCCTTATCCTTGCGCGCGCGGGCCATGGACAGGCGGAACGCCTTTATCGAATCCTTATAGCGGCCCTCCAGCCGGTAAAGTCCCCCGAGCGCCCAGAGGATGAATGCCGCCGCCCCATCGTCCCCTTCCCGCGTATAACCGCGAAGAAGGCGTTCGAGCATCGTCCCGGCTCTGGAAAAGTCCCCTTTCAGGCGCAAAGCCATAGCCAGTTCCAGCTCGGCCTCGGCCCGCAGCTCCGGGGCCCTGGCGGAGAGGGCCGCGGCCGCCCGCGCGAAAGCGAAAGCCTGCTTCTCGTGCCCCAGCGCCCGGTGGCAGGCGGCGGTCCGGATAAGCGCGCGGCAAAGCGCCCCCGCGTCCGGCAGCCCTTTAGTAACGGCGGTCCCGTACGAGGCTATCGCTCTTTCGAATACGCCTTTCAGCCGCCAGGCCTCGCCATGAAGATAATACCATGAGCCGTCCCTTCCGCCGGGCGTATTAAGCGCGGCGAGAGCGGCGTCCGGCCTCCCCTCTTCCAGCAGCCGGAAAGCCTTTTCCTGTTTTGTCGCTGCGTTCTTTCTTGGCATATCGGCATCTCTCCAGTAAAGGACATTCCCCGCAGAGCGGGCGACTTTTTCTGCAATGCGCTTTTCCCAGGGCCACTATCAGCGCGTGATACTCGTTATGGACGCGGTGGTCGGCCGGAAGAGCGCTTTCAAAAGCGGCCTGGAGCTCTCCGTACGCTCCGCGAAGAAGTCCCAGCCGCAGGAATATCCTCTGCGTGTAGGCGTCGACCACGAACTTCGGCCTGCCGCCAGCGTACAGCAGCATGGAATCGGCCGTTTCGGGGCCGATCCCGTCCAGCTCCAGAAGCTCCGCCCTCAGCGCAACGGTCCCGGCGCGGGAGAACCATTTCCGCAGTCCTTCCGGATGCCGGTCGAGTATATGACGGGCGAAGCCTTTGAGCCGGCCGGCTTTCTGCCTGAAGAAGCCGGACGACCGGATAAGGGACCCCAGCGTTCCGGCGGCGGTGCCGGCTATGGCCGCGGGCGACAGGCGTCCGGCCTTCTTAAGCTCCGCCAGCGCGGTCCTGGCGTTGTTCCAGGCCGTATTCTGGGTCAATATAGCCCCGGCGCAGATCTCGAACATGGCCGCGGCGCCGTGAGGACCGTAATCTCCCGGCCGGTATCGAGGGACCAGGGACCGCCCGCGGCTTACGGGCCACCAGCCCTGCCTGCCGTAAGCCCGGTGAAGGCGCTCATATATCTCCGGCAGCGCGCCGCCCGAAGCCGACCTTACGCCTCTTTTCCGGGAAGCAGCCTCTTTATCTCCCGCAGCAGAGCGTCCAGATCGTAGGGCTTCTTCATGAATTCCACTGCGCCGCATAGCTTCACCTTTTCCACGCTCTCCGGACTGTCCATGGTGGAGATGACAAGTACCGGTATATGGCGGGTCGCGTTATCCCGCTTTATCGCGTTGCACACTTCATAACCGTTAAGCTTGGGAAGCAGCAGGTCGAGCAAAATGAGGTCGGGTTTCTCCCGCCTGGCCAGCGCGATGCCTGAGACCCCGTCGTCCGCGAGCCGGACCGTGTGGCCCTCCGCCTCCAGAACCTCTTTGAGCACGGTGGAGGTGGTCTTGCTGTCCTCTATTATAAGTATCTTTCTGCCGTCCATGCCTCAGGCTCCCCGCGCTTTGTAGCGTCCCGCCAGTTCCAGATAGTCCTCTTTGGACCCTATGAGAGATTTCTTCTCGTTCTCTGTAAGCGCGCGCACCACCTTGCCCGGCACTCCGAGCACCATGCTGCCGGGAGGTACCACCGAGCCGGGCGGGAGCAGCGCCCCGGCCCCTACCAGGGAGAATTCCCCTATTTCCGCCCCCATCACGATAGCGCCCATGCCTATCAGGCAGTGTCCGCCTACCCGCGACCCGTGGACCACGGCGCTGTGCCCCACGGTAACTCCTTCGCCCAGCACGACCGGCCTGCCCCGGTCCGGATGGAGCACCGCCAGGTCCTGGATATTGGAATCCTTGCCTATTTCTATCGACTCCACGTCGCCGCGGACCACCGCCCCCGGCCAGACCGAGACGCCGGCGCATAGTTTTACCTTCCCTATCACCACCGCGGTCGGATGTATCCACGCCCCTTCCGCTATCTCCGGGGCGGAACCCATGAAATCCTCGGTCATCGCGGATGTCCTCCCACGCTCCCATAACGTTTTTCGGTCGAGCTCAGCGCCATATAGGCGAAAACGCTTATCAGGGCCGGCACCAGATAATAAGCCAGCCGGAATATAAGCGAAGCCGCCAGCGCGGAACCGACCGGCACCCCCATCTTGGAATAGGCCGCGGTCATGGCGGCTTCCATGGCGCCCAATCCGCCGGGAAGGATAGGGATCACCGTGGTCAGCTGGCCGAAAGCGAAACCAATTATCAGCTTGGTCGAGCCGAGGTTCTTGCCGACCGCCCTGAAAGCGAAGTTAAGGATGAAGATGTTGAAGATCCAGTCCATGCAGACGTAGGCCAGCACGCGCGGCAGCTCGTATTTCCTGGAGTGTATGGTGCGTATGCCGTTCGAGAGCTGGCTTTCGAAAGCGTTGAAGGTCTCTTCCGGGATCTCTTTCTTTGAAAAGAAGAAGAGCAGACGGTTGACCCAGTGGTAGAGTTTGCGCGCCCATGCCGAGCGCAGCC